>NZ_JBYCLC010000124.1:0-5739 GCF_057473685.1 Mycobacterium sp. TH-M116
TCTTTGTCAACCTCTGGGGGCGGCCCCGCGGCCATCCGTTGACCTATGGCGCGGTCTATGACCTGGTCCGCCGGTTGCGCCGTCGCACGGACATCGGTTTCGACCCGCATTGGCTGCGTCACACCGCCGCGACCAGGATGCTGCGCGATGGGATCGGCTTGGAGGTCGTGGCCAAGCTGCTCGGCCATGCCAATGTCACCGTCACCGCCGCGACGTATGGGCATCTGAACGTGGAGGACGCCCGCAAGGCGATGGAGCACGCGGGCTGGTTCATCGGAAAGGCCCAGGTGAACCTGTGACCGCCCTGGATCGCAATTCAACGCTGGGCCTGCTGGGCAGGCTCATGGCCGGTGTTCGCGCCGAATTCCGCAGCGACGTATTGGAGTTCGCCGCGGACGACGCCGTATTCGGCGGAGGGTCTTGCCGCGTCGCCGACTGCGGACGCAGCGCCCGCGGCCATGGCCTCTGTCAAGGTCACCACCAGCGATGGGCCAACGCGGGCCGCCCTGACCTCGAAGAGTTCGCCGTCACGACCGATCCGCGTTGGCGCAAACATCGCCCCAACCAGGCATGTCGGGTCGACGGCTGCGGTTACGGGTCGGCTCGCGGCGGATTGTGTCAGCTGCACGCGCAACGGTGGGAACGCGCCGGGCGGCCACACCTGGCCTCGTGGTTACGTGATCCGCTGCCGGTGAAACAGCCCCTGCCCGGGGCGACCTGCCGGATCGGGCACTGCTCGTTATGGCCGCAGGCCGAGTCGCCGTTATGCCATTCCCATACCAACACTTGGAAAGTCAACGGCCGCAACGATATCAACGGGTTCGTTGCAAGATTCGAATCCAACGACACACCGGCGAACGAGACGATCCAGCTCGGGATGCTCACGCCGCAGCTGAAACTGGAGATGCAGTACGTGCTGCAGCAACGCCACGACGACCGGCGCGGCAAGCTGACGCCGACGGTTGTCGCCAGGGTGGTCCGGCTGCTGATCGACACCGCCGCCACCTCGCTGCTCGACTTCGACGCCGACCAATGGCGGGAACGCTCCGCGGTGATGCTCAACGACACGAGATCTCGCGGCTTGCTGCTCTATGCGCACTCCACGGTGCTGGACTTGGCCGAGGCCGGAGGTTGGGAAGCCGAATACCCGCGCGACGTCTGGCGGATGCACCGGCTCGGCTACGAAGGCCACTACACACTGCGGTTCGACCGCATCCCGCAACCCTGGCTGAGAGAGCCGGCCAAACGATGGATCCGGCTGCGCCTCTCACGCGGGCTCAACCTCGAAGCAGGCGGTGGACGCCCGCTGCTGGCCATCGCCCGATTCGGACGGTTTCTCGCCGACGTCGACATCGAAGACATCAGTCGAATCGACCGGGAACTACTCGAACGCTACCTGGCCCACCTGAACCGGGAATACAGCCCACAGCGGCGGGGCGCCCACATCGGCCTGCTCAATGGGTTCTTTGCCGCGATCCGCCAACATTGTTGGGCCACAGGGCTTCCCGCCACGGCGATGTTCTTCGCCGAGGACCACCCGAAGCGCGGCGAACACCTGCCCAGAGCGTTAGCCGAACACGTCATGACCCAGCTCGAACACCGCGACAACCTCGACCGGTTCAACAATCCCGTCTATCGACTGATCACCGTCATCCTGATGCGTTGCGGACTGCGGATCACCGACGCCCTGCGGTTGCGCGGCGACTGCGTCACCACAGACGCCGACGGGGCACCCTATCTGCGCTACTTCAACCACAAGATGAAGCGGGACGCCCTTGTTCCAATCGCCCCGGACCTCGTGGACATGATCGGCCACCAACGCCGCCTCGTCTCCGAACGCTGGCCCGGCGGCACTGCACTGCTGTTCCCGCGCCCCACCAAGAACATCGACGGGCAAGTCCCCCTGGCAATCCCGACCTACCGCGAGGCGCTGCACCGATGGCTCGCAGCCTGTGACATCCGCGACGAGCACAGCCACCCGGTGCATTTGACGCCGCACCAGTGGCGCCACACGCTCGGCACCCGCCTGATCAACCGCGACGTTCCCCAAGAGGTCGTGCGCCGCATCCTCGACCACGACTCACCGCAGATGACCGCCCACTACGCTCGCCTGCACGACACCACCGTCCGCCGAGCCTGGGAAGCCGCCCGCAAAGTCGACAACCACGGCCGTGAGGTCAACCTCGACCCGGACGGACCGCTCGCCGACGCCGCTTGGGCAAAACAACGCCTCGGTCGCGCCACCCAAGCCCTGCCCAACGGCTACTGCGGTCTGCCCGTCCAGCAGAGCTGCCCACACGCCAACGCCTGCCTGACCTGCCCCATGTTCCTGACCACTCAGGAGTTCCTGCCGCAACATCGGACCCAACGCGAGCAGACACTCCAACTGATCACAGCGGCAGAAGCGCGCGGACACAAACGGCTGGCCGAGATGAACCGTCAGGTGTTGGGCAACCTCGACGCCATCATCACCTCGCTCGACACTCCCACCGATCCGAAGGCGGCCGAACATGCGAGCTGACAACAGCATTCACATCGTCACCGCAGCCAAGCAGCGTCACGAGATCACCCGGGCAAAAGCCATCGCCGCCCTGCACGAACTCGACCGCGCCGGAACCAAGATCAGCTTCGAAGCCGTCGCCGACCACGCCGGTGTCTCCCGGTCCTGGCTCTACACCCAGCCCGACCTCAAAGACGAGATCAACCGCATCCGTGCGCTACGCCGCCCCCAACACGACCAGGTTCCGCCGGCCCGGCAACGCGCCACCGAAGACTCCCTGCGCCGGCGCCTCGACGTCGCTCTTCGCCGCAACCGTGAACTCGCCGAACAGAATCAGCGACTGCGTCACCAACTCGCCCATGCTCTCGGACAAGCCCGCGACGACACCCGCAAACGACCCGCCCGACATCGCGATTCGATAACAATCGATCCCTGCTGACCGGCCAACAGCCGAGCGCAAAGAGCACGTCGCGGACATCGTCCACACCGCAAACCAGCAGATCACAGCCCTGCCCGACCACCGGACTACAGATAACACAAGAGCGCCTCAACCGAGAAATCCGGCGGCGAACCGACGTCGTGGGCATCTTTCCCGACCGGGCATCGATCATCCGCCTCGTCGGGGCCGTGCTCGCCGAACAACACGACGAATGGATCGAAGGCCGCCGCTACCTGGGCCTAGACGTGCTCACCCGCGCCCGCGCAGCCGCGACCAGCACCGACCAACCCAGCCCCCAGCAAACCGACGACACCCCAGCCCTGACCACCTAGACTGTCCCACGAAGGGTCACGCGATCGAACGCACTCTTACACCACTCCAGTGGACATGACCAATCAGCTCCGGCCCGTTGTCCATGCGCAGCACTAGCGGAGGCCCCGCCGGCCGCGGCGAAACACGTGCGCAGTTCGGCGATCAGACGTTCGGCGGTGATCGAGCGCTCCACGATGTTCAGCAGCGATTCACGGGTGTGCTCATCGAGCATCGACGCGATCTTGACGACCTTGCCGTCGATGGTGGAATCAAACTGGAAATCCAACGCTCACACCACCTTCAGGGCATCAGTAACCACTTCCGGCGCCGACGACATGCCAGCCCGCTTGCGTGGACTGTGCACGCGCCGCTGTAGGCCCTTTTCCTTCCACAAGCGGTGCACCTTCTTCTTGTTCACACCGCGGGTGCTCATCATGGCGCAGCGCGGCCCAGGCCCGCCGAAACCCATGACACTGATGGGCAGTGGAGTAGGTGCGCAGCCATCGCCGCAGATCAGCGTCGGGATCATCCGGTGTCAGCGCAACCGGGGTCCTGCGATAGGTGGAACGGGCGAGCCCGACCGCTGTGCACGCCAGCCGCTCGGACATGCCCCGAACCTCTTTGAGCATGTCCACGGCACGGCGCTTGGCGGCCGGGCTCAAAATTTTCCCTTGGCCACCTCGCGCAAAGCGTCCTTTTCTAGCTCAGCTTCGGCCAAAAGCCGCTTGAGCCTGGCATTCTGTTCACGCAATTCCCCTCTCTGTCAGCCTGGGTTGAGGCACCCGCCCCCTGACATTTAGTGACTCGAGGGCGGGGATGGAGAGGCTCCCCGAAATGACGAACAAGGTGACGACGTTGGCCCGAGCGACCGGGATCGAAGATCCTGGTGGGGTGGCTGACGATGCAACGCAACGCCCCGACCCGGAGGTGCCCGAACGCGCCCGGCGGCGGACGTTCACCGCCAAGTACAAGCTGGAGGTACTCGCTGCCTACGACGCGGCACCCGAGGGTGAGAAGGGCGCGGTGCTGCGCCGTGAGGGGCTGTACTCCAGCCACATCACTGAGTGGCGCAAAGCCCGCGACGCCGGCGCGTTGGCGGGACTGGCCGCCCCACGCGGGCGCAAGCGCCGTGATCCGGCCGCCGAGCAGATCGCCCGCCTGCAAGCCGAAAAGCAGCGACTGGAGCAGGAGCTGGCCAAGACCCGCGCCGTGGTGGACGTCCAGGCAAAACTGCACGCGCTCTTGGAGACTCTCTCCGAGAGCGCGGATACCGATCCGAGGTCGACACCATGACTGATCAGGCCGTCATGGAGTTGGCACCGCAACTGGGCGTGCGGGCCGCCTGCGAAGCAGTGGGTACCGCGCAGGCCACTACTACCGGCGCCACCGGCAAAGCCCGCCACCGGCACGGCCAGAGCCCATCCCGCACCGCCAACGCCACCAGCTGCGGGCGCTGACCGCTGCCGAGCAGCAGGCCATCCTCGATACGCTGCACAGCGACCGGTTCGCCGACGTCGCGCCGGCTGAGGTGTGGGCCACCTTGCTCGACGAAGGTGTCTACCTGGGCTCGCAGTCGACCTTCTACCGGCTGCTGCGCCAAGCCGGCGAGGTGCGTGAGCGCCGCGCCCAGGCCACCCATCCGGCGAAGGTGAAACCCGAACTGGTCGCGAACGAGCCAAATGCGGTGTGGTCGTGGGATATCACGAAATTGCGTGGCCCAGCGAAGTGGACCTATTACTACCTGTATGTGATCTTGGACATCTTTTCCCGCTACGTCGTTGGCTGGATGGTCGCCAGCCGCGAATCGGCGGCGCTGGCCGAGGTGCTGATCCGCCAGACCTGCGCCAAGCAAGGCATCGACCGTGACCAGTTGACCATCCACGCCGACCGCGGTAGTTCCATGACCAGCAAGCCAGTTGCGTTCTTGCTCGCCGATCGCGTTGTCACCCAGTCACATTCGCGGCCGCACGTCTCCAACGACAATCCGTTTTCGGAGGCCCAGTTCAAGACGCTGAAATACCGGCCCCCGACTTCCCCGGCCGGTTCGGCTCGATCGAAGACGCCCGAAGACACTGCCAGGTCTTCTTCGCTTGGTACAACGATGAACATCGCCACAGCGGGCTCGGCCTGCATACCGCTGCCGACGTCCACTACGGCCTCGCAGAGGCAATCCGCGACAAGCGTGCCGGCGTACTCGACGCCGCCTACGCCGCACACCCCGAACGGTTCGTCCGCAAACCGCCCGAACCACCGCAGATCCCCGAAACCTCGTGGATCAACCGACCCGACCAACCAGAGGAGGACACCCAGTAAATACCGGGCAACGGTGCCTCATTCAGGTTGACAGGTGCCGCCGCCGTCGACCGATCGCCGCCGACCGATCGAAGGGTCACTATATTCACGCCGCCGGCTCCCACTCCCGTTGAGCGGCATACTTTTCGTGCTCGGCGGCCTCGACGTCGATCTCCTTGAGCAGCATCACCGCCGT
>NZ_JBYCLC010000125.1:0-1528 GCF_057473685.1 Mycobacterium sp. TH-M116
ATCCTGCGCGCCGAAGCGCAGGAACCGTTACCCGCCGACGCCGCCGACGCGATCGAAACATTGATCCGCCAGATCAGCTGAGCGGACCCGGTCAGCGATCTAGCATCTGGCTGTCGAGATTGTCGCCGGTCTGCTCTTCGGTCTTCGCGTAGATCCGGGAACCCGCGCTGAGGTAGTCGGCGAGGGCTTCCGCGATGGCCTGCTCGCCGGCGATCACTGCGGCGCGCAGGACTTCGAGTTGTTCCATGGTCGTGTTGCTGTAGCCGCACAGGGGGCCATGGGTCCACCACAGGTCCGGCGACATCGAGACGTACGTCTGGTCGAGATCTTTGATCAACTGCATTTGTTGCTCGCCCAACCCCAGCAGGTATTGGGGATATACGACCAGATCCACGTCCCACCCTCCTTGACGACCAATGCTTCCGGCGGCCGGGCGCCGCGCGGGTCAGACGATTCGCTCGGCCGGATTCGCGTCCGCGGCCTGTTCGGCGTTGGCCGCGGCATCCACCGGCGCACGCTCGGCGCCCTCCGCACCCGAGGCCGCGTCCAGCCCTGCCGGGCCGGCCTCCGCTTCGGCGGCGGCCTCCGCGGGCGCCGCGGCTCCCGCGCCCTGTTGGGCGGTCGACGCCAGCTGCTGCACCGATCCCATGGTTTGGTTGACGAGGTTCATGTGCTGGGCGGCGCTGCCCGACATCTTCGCGGCCTGCGCGGACAGTTGGGACATCTGGGCGAGCGTCGGCATCGCGACGATCGGGGCGGCCGGGCTCGGCGGTGTCTCGGGGTTCTCGGTCTCGGAGGGTTCCGTGGGCTCGTCGTACAGCTCGTCCCCGCCGTAGCGCGCCGTGCTCTCGCCCCCGTCGGTGCGGGCGCGCGGCGGGGTGCGCCGGGCGTCCTGACCGCCGGGCACCGCCGGAGCACTCGGCGGCGCGCCGGCGTTGACGATCTCCCGGAAGGTGGGCGCGGCCGACGGCGGCGCGGACTGCAGCACGCGGTCCGGGATCGGGGCGCCCAATGCTTGCAGGTCGGCGATGACCTTGCTCAGCAGGTCCCGGTATTCGGCGATGACGGGCGCCTCCCCGGCCGCGGTGACGTTACGTGAGTATTCACCCATCAGGCCGCACATGGCGCTCACTCCCCCGAGCGCGGCGAGGGAGACCACCAGCTGGAAGGCGATCGACGCCGGGGGCCATTTGAAGTTCAGCAACATGGCGACCGGGATGCAGGCGGCCAGCCCATCCTTGGTCACCGTGATCTGCTGGCGGTAGAACTTGCTCTTCGCGGCCTCGCTGTCGATCAGCGTCTTCGTCGTCGCATCCAGCGTGAGAATCTTGGTGATGCGATCGATGTGGGTTTGGTTGCGGGCGGCGTAGGCGTCGGCGGCCTCACCCTGCCAGCTGTCGCCCGGGACGGCGCCTTGTGCGGTGCGCAGCGCGACTCCCAGAGGGTAGGCGGCGCCGGCGAACTTGTCCCCCTTGACCGCCGAGCCGCCCGGCCCGAAGAACAGCTCCTGGATGGTGATGACGAAGAT
>NZ_JBYCLC010000126.1:0-6444 GCF_057473685.1 Mycobacterium sp. TH-M116
TCGAGCGGGATCTAGACCGCCAGCGTGTCTCTGCGGCTGAGCGATTGGCACGGGCTGAAGATCGCCGGATCGTCCACGCCGCGTTCAACGAGGGCAAGATCGGTGGCAACAAGGTCGAATTCTGGTGCGACGCACTGCAACGTGACCGGGAAGGCAACCGCGCGGTCCTCGCGGCGTTGGCGCCCGGTTTGCCGCCTGACAGGAAGTTGCCCGTCGATCCCGAAGCCGAACAGGCCCACCGAAGCGTCCTGCGCCGCCTCGGTGTCCAGGAGCCGGCTCGCCAGGTGCAGGCCGCCAGCGATGAAACTCCGTATCAGCGCGGCGTGCGGGAACACGATCAGCGTGTACGAGACCAAAAGCGCGTCACGTATGACGATCTCGGATTACCCATCGCACCTGTTCCCGCGCCGGTCGTCGTCTCCCGCGGGAAACCAAAGCAGCTGTGGACTGATCAAGAGAAGGCCGACGCGCTGCAACGCCAACTGGGGCAACGCTTCTGGCCCGGTACGAAGCCGCCACCCAAGGGTGATCAGGTGTACATCCCGAGCCCCAACGATCCGTACCAGTACGACGAGGCCACCGGCGAGTGGCGATCCAAGCAAAACTACCAAGCGAGAGGGTGACACTCATGCAACTTCCCGCGCTGAACCTACCGATGGGCCAGCAAGGAGCCTGGAAGCCGGCATACAAAGTCATTGCGCCGCTAGTGGTTCCGAAAGACCAGCAAGGCCGCTTGGTTCATGCTTATCGAGGCTCACTGCTGGGCTGGCTGTCCGATGAGCAAGCCGCACACTTCTTGCGCCACAACCTCGTTGAGCGCATCGCCGAGCCGGACGCGCCCGAGCTGCCACCTAGTTCCGTTGTAGGGGAATGCGTCTCGGCGTTCGCCCAGCTGGGCGTGCCGCTGAACGCTGGCAGGCCGACAGCCTCGAAAGCCCTACGCGACAACGGCCGCAAGTTCTCGAACGAGGCCATTGCCGAGGCCGTTCGCATACGGCAGGCCCAAGCACCCATCGATGAAGATCGCGACTTCGAGGTCGTCTGAGAACTTCCCTGTCCCGACGTGCCTTCTTGGTTCCGAACGTGCGGGACAGGGAACGGTGCCCGGCCGGTCGCCGCTGCTCGGGTAGGCAGCGCACCGACCGGGCACCAACCAACGACAGGAGGTTCACGGATGGACGCACAGCAAGCGCAGCAGCGGACCCTAGGCGATGAGCACACAGCGTTGCTTGGCCCGGGGATTTAAAGTGTCTCGGTATGGCGAAACCGGCCTTGATCGGAATAGATAGGTTGTCGCGGCAAGAGCAGGCCGCTTGCCTAATCGCTGTTCGGACGCTCGATGCGAGCCGTGCGGAAGCATGGGACGTCGACGGCCGTCAAAACGCCGTGGACGTGATGTTGACACTCGCGGACGGTCGTACGGCAGCCTTCGAGGTGACGAACTTAGCGGCGGACGGCGCACTTGAAACTGCCAGTTTGCTGGCCCGAGACAACCACAAATGGCCAGTGCCTGGGATGTGGTTTTGGAGTATCGACGTCGGTTCGCCGCAAGATCTTCGCCGACTACGGCAGTGCTATCAAAAGATCATCTTGATCTGCGAAGCCGACGGTATCGCATACCCCCAGCAGCACCCGAGTGTATGGACGCCCGCCGTAGACCCAGACCTCCAATGGCTTGTAGAGCATTCGTCATGCACGATGGTGGGTCACCCAGAACAGCTTGCGAGCACCATGCAGAATCCGGGCGCAATGGTCGTGCCGGTCGTGGGCAGCGGCTTTATTGATGAGTCGTTATCGGGCTTTGCAAATGAACTGCGCACGGCATTCAACGCTCCACACATTCCGCCGCATTTTGCGAAGCTCGCGAGCGCCGTCGCCGACGAACGGCACTTGTTCATCCCGCTTCACGCGAGTGCCCTCCCGTTCAGGATTTCATCGGTGCTCATGTTCGAGGATGCTCTGCCCGCTGAGCCACCGCCGGTTCCGGCGCACATCACGTATCTTTGGCTGGCGCCAGAGTACTCGCGCCGAGTGCTCCTTTGGAGCCGACTGCACGGCTGGCGCAACCACTTCCCCTACGCCACTGGACCGTGACCCCCCTCCCCCCCAAAAAAATCAGGGGGGAGGGGGGTGTGGCGACCGCTTGCTCCGTCACGAATTTTTTTACACAGGACCCAAAAAATCGGGGAACCTGCCCATGCCACGCAGAAAAACCGCTGGTCAGCGTGGGAATTCCCCGGAGGATTTCCCGATGTTCGTGCTGCGTGGCTGCGGGTTTTTCGGGACGGCTTCAAGCGCGAGGACGCGCCGACGGTGACACTGTGCCCGCGCTGTCCGGGACAGTTGTCGGTCGCGTCCACTGCCAGCCGGCGCCACACCCGCTCCGCCCAGACAGCCAAGCCGCAGCCGGAATACGGGGGGTTGCGTCCAGGCCGATGTCAGCGTCGCCCTCCCGCAGGTTTGCGCAGGCGCAAGCGTGCCCCGCGGCCGGCCACCGACGAGGTGCGGGAGCAACCTGCTGGCCGGCGCCCGCGCCGCGGGAACGGCTCATGGGGCGCCGCGTGGGGGGCGCAGGGGCTGCGGGCGCGCCGAGGGGAGCCATCGAGCTATTCGACCGGCGCTGTCGCGGACGGTGGAACAGCAAACCGGGACTCTTACACGACGCGAAGCCGACTGCTGTCAGGGCGGAACGGATTGTCACTGGGGTCTGCATAGCCGGCGATCGTTGCAGCTTGGTCGTCGGTGAAGCCCCGCGTGCGCAACGCCTTGCCGATGTGAATCGGTAGCGCAGGTTTCTCAGCCACGATGAACTCGATGTCGGGTTCGTTGGCCTTCCAACCGCGCGCGTTCATCATCTTGTAGAACTTGGTGCGGGATTCAGGGGTTACGAGGCCCATTCGATACGCGCGCTCCAATAACGCCTGCATCGAAACACCCCACTCCCGCTTGAGATCACGCAACTTGCCCAGGTCAAGTCGACGCAGTTCGTAGCGGATTTCGTCGGCAGGCATGAGGAGTTCAGCGGCGAACCGGTTGGCCTCGTCTTCCATCTGCTCGGTTGGACCGTTGGAGTGCAGAACGAGGTGGCCAAGCTCGTGGGCTTTGGTCAGCCGTTTGCGGTCTGGTGCGGCGTTGGCGTTGATCAGGATGACTGGGTGATCGTCGACCCATTGGGACAATCCGTCGATGCGCTGGGTGGCGAAGTCCTCCTCGAATACGAGGCAGCCCGCGGCTTCCATCCACCTTGTCAGGTTGACCACGGGCCCCATAGGCATGCGCCATTGGGCGCGCACCAGCTTGGCGGCGTCCTCAGGTGTGGTGAACTCGGGATCGAATGCCGGAACGTGCTGCTCGCTGGTGATCGAGATTTCCTCGAAGAGGAACGATGCATGCACTCGCAGCAGGTTCAGGCGGGCCTCCATTTGCCGCCAGGCCGACGCTTTGGTGGTCTTCTGGCGCCGCATGTGTGCATCCACTGCGAGGGCACCCCGAAATCGGTTGCCGTGCGTGAGTAATTCCTCGGTCACGCGCAGGATGGTGGCCAATTTGGCCAGCGTGTCCTTATCCGGGTCGCGGTCGCCCGATTCGTACCTGTTGATCGTCGGTTGGGTCGTCCCCACCATCTCGGCCAGTTCGGTCTGGGTGAGTCCCCGCGCCTTTCGGGCGATCGCGAGTACGTCTCCCAGTCCGTTCATTGGTCCCCTGATGCTCCTGGCTCGGTTTCGTCGCCCAGCTCTCCCAAGTCGATAGACGGCAGCGTCGGTTCGATCGGGGTCCAGGTCACGTTCACACCCTCGGCCGGCTCGTCCAACTCGACGGCCCAGATGACGTTATCCTTCCCGTCGCGCAGCGACAGAAGCGGAGCCTCAATTTCGCGTTCTTCGGGGTCCCACCGATAGCCGACCGCGATGCGGACCTCTTCCAGCCCAGGTAATGCGTATTGGCTGCCCTGCTGCCAGAATTCGATGGCGGTTCGCGTGGGGTAGGTGCTGATCTTGTCTCCGGAGAGATGGCGTTTGACACGCAGCCGAAGATGAGGTCCGACGGCGATTTCGCGGGTGGGCCCCCGCTCGATGATCATCGTGGCCGGATCACTTTCGATCGCGGCGATGAGACGCGCCCAGATCCGGTCATGGATCAGGTTGGACAGGCATCGGCTGTGCATGGTTGGAAACCAGCCGGGGCGCCACTCGCGCATATCGCGTACGTCGCCACGCGTGCCCCTGACAGAGTCCACCAGAGCGGTCAGGAACTTGTCGCCGAGCTCGGCGATGATCTCGTCGTCGGTCGGATATGGGTCTGAAAACATACCGGAAAATATACCAGCGGGTGCCGACAAGATCGGGAGTTCCGCAGCCCCGACGCGCCCAGAGGCTTCCGGCGAAGCCGCCCTCGGCCAGGACACGCACGACGATTTCTGTCCACTGGCGCAACCGCGACTCAGTTCGCGAACGCGGCGCGGCCACGCTGCCCAGGTTTCTGGTTGAACACCGCCGGTCCACACTCGACGCTGGTGCAGCGGTAGCGCGGGACGGCGACTCGTAGCACAGCGGGTAGCCGGCCACCGGCAGATCGGTCAACGGCCCGAGTCACGATGTCGCGGTAGCGTCCGTCATGTTCGCAGTCCGGGCAGCGCGGGATCGCGGGCCCACCAACGGCCGCGTCGGTGATCCCCACCTCGATGGTGCGCATGATCGTGTCGGCAACAGACGGAGGACAGGCAGTAGCCTCGGACAACGGGCAACCTCGGTGGTGTTGGTCGAGCTCGGTGTAGGGAACGCGCATCGTCACCCCGAGGCCCCGGCCTCTGGCATTCCCATTCCTTCCCAACTGGATCCGGATTCGCGACGACGGGCTTACGCGCTATTTTGAGTACGCATTCAACGGCGGCGACTGGATAACGCTATATAGCTGCAGCCGTACTGATTTCATCACCCCGGTAGCCTGGTCGGGTGGTTATCAAACGGCCGCACTTCGTGCCAAGGACCTACCTCGATTTTTCATGGTGGGTCGGGCGTTCCCGTGAGGTGTGCTGAGGTCTGCTGGTGGGCGTGGTTTTCGGTCGCAGGGTAGGTGTCGGCGCCGCGTGTCGGGCGGTGGCGCCGGGTTCCTTGGTCCCGGTGGGTGTTACTCCTTCCGTGGGTTGCGGGGACGGGGGCGGGGTGGTCAGGGGATAGCCAGCACGCGGTGGAACGCGGTTTCCAGTTGGGTTGCCCAGGGCCACGTTTGGGGTATTCGCAGGATCTGTTTGCGGGAGTGTTTGATGATGCGGGCCGCGGTGTGCAGCAGCCGGTAGCGCAGGGTCTGTGGTTCGGCGACGGCCAGGGTGCCATCGAGCAGCAGCAGCCGGGTCCAGCACAGCAGGTCGATGGCCAGGGCGACTGCGGCCATCCACGCGCGGTTCATCGCATAGGACGATGACGGCCATTTGGCCAGGCCGGTGTCTTTGGCGCAACGGATGAATCCTTCGACGCGGGCGTGCACGCGGTGGCGGGCTTCCAGACGCTGGGCTTGCCCGCCGGCGGTGTTGGTGGCCACGGGTTGGTAGCGGTAGCCGTTGGTCTGCTCGAACAGCGACAGCTGGGCTCCGGTCTCGATGGGTTCGCGGCGCACCAGGATCCGCATCCCCGCGGGCCAGGTGTGCAGTTGGTCGCCGCCGTGGCTTTCCCGCAGCAGGCCGGTGACCTCGGCGACCTGTGCGTCCTCGCGCGGGGTGCCGGTGGCATCCAGTGCTGGTTCCCACCCGGTCTCGGGCAGCAGCGCCAGCGCGGCACGCACCCGGGCATCCAGGTCGAAGCCGACCGAATACGCGATGCTGTAGCCGGCGCGGGTGTTGAGCTTGGTGATGTGGTCGATCACCTTGTGGCTGGAGCCCGCACCGTCGATGGTGATCAGCAGGTTGTGCCGCCACTTGGCGGGGATCGCGGTGATCGCGGCGTCGATGATGGCGATGTGATCGGCGGCGGTGTTGGAGCCGGCGTTACCGGCACGGGCGATGATGGCCAGCAGCTCGCCGGTGTTGTCACACCACGCGGTCAACGGATGAAAACCCCAACCGCCCTTGAAATTTCCCGCTGCCGATTCCTTATCGGAGTACGAGGTGATCAAGGTGGCGTCGATGCGGATGCAGATCACATCATCGAGATCGCCGTAGCAGGTCCGCACCGGCGGAATCTTCCCGTGGCGGGCCTCGATGCGCTCCCACACCCGGGCGCGGACCCGATCCCGCGCCAGCGCCAGCCGCTTCAGCGCCGCGCCGTCGAGTTCGTTGAGTGCCCGCCATGCCGTGGTGGTCGAGGCGACCGGCCCGAACACCCGCTTTTGATCGCCCAGGACCGCGATGTCGCAGATGCTGGTCGCGCCGTCGGCGATCCCCACCGCCAGGTCCCGCATCACCGCTCCCCGGTCGTGGACCACGTCCGGCCGGTACAGCGCATCCGACAA
>NZ_JBYCLC010000127.1:0-24442 GCF_057473685.1 Mycobacterium sp. TH-M116
GGCCGGGGCCGGGGTCCTCCCCGGTGCCGCGGGCGGCCACCACTTGAACGTCCGGGCAGCCCTGGGCGGCGGCGAACGGAATGGCCGACGTCAGGGCCGAGGCGCCCAGGCCTGACGCCGCGACGACGGCCGGACCGAGAAGACGAGCGATATGACGTGCGATCATGCGGTGATACTCCCCATGCGAGCGGATGCCGACATTGTGATTTACCCGATTCGTCTATTTCCGCACAAGACCGCCGAATCTGCAACCGGCATGCGCAAATTGGACCTTGCGGGGGCTAGCGTCTCGACGCGCATCAGAGGGGTCGAATCCGCCGAGGCATTCGGGGGTGGCCCGGGAAAAGACTGCCGGGCAACGGTTCTCGACGTGTGTGCGGTTCTCCACTTGGTGGCCGCCCAGATTGTGCACCGCCGTGTTCAGTTCGGCCTCCTGTTCGGCCATTTCGCAGGTGGATCTTTGGCACGACCGTCCCCCGGCGACTACCCGTGCAACGCTGCGGGCGCCGCGAACGCGAGCCTGGGAGTGCAAACGTGGCGCATCCGATTGACTGGACGAGGCTTTCGGGCCCGCGGCCGGCTTCGTCGCCTGCGGCGAATTCGGTAACGGCGGCGTCGACGGTCAGCACGGTCAGGTTTTCTGGTCGTGTTCGGTGGGCAGGTCACCCACCGGGCACTCAGCGACGCCGATGGTGTCGCGGGTGATCGACTCCACGTTCTCCTGGGCCTTCTTCGGGTCGTTCACCCAGAGTTTGTAGAAGTCGAACGGGCAGTCGGCAACACCTTTGTCGCCCTCGCCGGCCGCGTGCACACCGGTGTAGCCGCGATGCAGCAATTTGAACAGGTGGTTCTGCGATTGCCCGGTTCGCCGCGCGTCGCGGATCGCCGAGATGGACAGCGCCGCGTACTGGACGCCGTACTCTTCGGTCCCGGTTTCACCCAGGGTGCGGCCGTCGAATCCGACGATCGCCGAGTGTCCGAAGTAGCTGTATACGCCGTCGAATCCAGCCGCATTCGCCACGGCGACGTAGACGTTGTTGGCCCAGGCCATCGCCTTGGACATCAGCACCGTCTGCTCGGCGGCGGGATACATGTAGCCCTGCGAGCGGACGATGAGCTCGGCGCCTTTCATCGCACAGTCGCGCCAGATCTCGGGGTAATTGCCGTCGTCGCAGACGATCAGTGACACCAGGATCCCCTTCGGGCCCTCGACGGCGTAGGTGTCGGAGCCGGGATACCACGGCTCGATCGGGTTCCACGGAATGATCTTGCGGTACTTCTGGACGATCTCGCCGCGGTCGTTGATCAGGATGAGCGTGTTGTACGGCGGTTTGTGGGGGTGTTCCTCGTGCCGTTCGCCGGTCAGCGAGAACACGCCCCACGTCTTGGCGGCGCGGCACGCCTCGGCGAAGATCTGTGTGATCGGGCCGGGGATGGTGGTGGCGGTCGCGTACATCTCCGCCTCGTCGTACATGATGCCCTGGGTCGAATACTCCGGGAAGACGATCAGATCCATTCCCGGCAGGCCCTGCTTGATACCCGCCACCATGTCGGCGATGTGTTGTGCATTGGCGAGAACCTCGTCAAGGGCGTGCAGCCGCGGCATCTTGTAATTCACCACGGCGACACCGACGGTGTCCGGACTCGACGAGATGTCTCCGTGCCTCATGCCGGATCGGTCCTTTCCCGACGGCGAGCGGTGCGGCGCAAGGGCGCCGACCGTGACTCGTGTTGGCGATCAACTGACCTGGTAATTTACCACCAATAGCAATAGTTGCATAAGGTCGTCATTGTCTCGAAGACCGGCGTCGCGAAAACTTTCCCGGGCAGTACCGCTGGCGTCAGAGGTGTGTCAGAGGTGTGGACGTGGGCCGCGACCAACCCGAATAAAATCCCGGATTCCGGGAACACTCGTTATCGAGTTGTGATGATGGCCAGGATACGTGTATGTCTGGCGGGGCGAGGTCAGAGGTTCTCGGTCACCGAATTCGCCAGGGATGTGACGACTATGGACAACGGAGGCCCGCCGCGTGGGTGAGCAAACCGAAAAGCCGACACAAGAAGAACGCTGGCAACATCTCACCGAGTTGCCGTTGGTGTTGGTCGCCATCGCCTTCATCGCCCTGTACTCGGTGCACGTGCTGGGCCATCTCGGACGGGTGGGGACGCACATTCTGTGGCTGTCGAGCTGGGTCGCCTGGTGTCTGTTCGTCGGCGATTACCTGGTCCGTCTCACTTTGGCGTCCGACAAGCGGCACTGGTTCGTCCATCACCTGTTCGACTTGCTGGTCGCCGCACTTCCCCTCATGAGGCCGTTGCTTCTCCTACGATTGGTCGTTTTGGCCGGTGCGTTGCAGAAGGCCATCGGTATGGCGATGCGCGGGCGGATCCTCACCTACACCATCACGGGTGTGTGTCTGTTGATCTACGTCTCGTCGGTGGCGGTCTTCGACTTCGAACGCGGACACCTTGGCGCCAAAATCACCTCGTTCGGCGAGGCGTTGTGGTGGGCCGTGTCCACGGTGACCACGGTCGGCTATGGCGACCTGTACCCCGTCACCGTTGCGGGTCGGCTGGTCGCCGTGATGCTGATGATCGGCGGCATCACCTTGGTGGGCGTGGTCACCGCGTCGCTGGCCTCCTGGATCGTCGAACGGGTATCGGAGAACGACAGCGCGCAACAGGCGAGCTCGTCCGCCGAGATCGCCGAGCTCCGCCACGAGGTCCGCAGGCTCTCCGAGCAGCTACGGCGAGTCGCCGTGCGCACCGAACCGGAGTCGCCGCGGTCGTTGGCGGCTAGTGGAGGAGCTGGCCGATGGTCGTCACGACGATGAGCAGCAGCGACGCCACCCCGATGCTGTAGACCGACCGCCGGGCGGTGATCCGGGTGCTGACGGGCTGTCGCAGTATTCGCTGGCGCCGACGCGAGATGTAGTAGGTGAGCAACGCCACCGCACCGGCCAGCCCGGCCGGTATCCACCCCGCAGGCCCGGTCGATCCGTGCAGGTTCCTGATCATCAGCAGCGCCCCGTTGACCAGGAACGCGAACGACGTGCGCGACCAGGACAGCGCCGTCCGCTCCGCCTGAAGCCCGCGATCGGACAGGGCCGGGGTGCCACTCACGCCAGCGACGCCTTCGCCAGTACCAGCCCGAGCGCGATGAGCCCGACCAGACTGAGCCCCACCGCAAGGTAGAGCGGCGAAGGGTGACGGGGCAACGGGTCACCGCGACGCATGGCCCCGTCTGCTTGATGCCAGCGCAGCCACCCCATCCCGCTGGTGAGGACGGCCAGCACCGCCAGGCCCACCCCCAGCCCGCGGCGCGCGCCGGGGATGGTCAGTTCCGGAACCAGTTGCACCAATGCGACGGCGGCGGCGAGCAACCCCAGCGCGGTCCGTTGCCAGGCCAGGAATGTCCGTTCGTTGGCGAACGTGAACCGGTAGTCGGGTTCGTCTTGTCTGTCGCTGTCGCTGTCGACATCATCGGCCACGGGGCTCATCGTAGAGTGGTGGTCGTGTTGCGGGCGTTGCTGTTCGACGTGCAGGGAACGGCGACGGATTTCTTTTCGACTCTCTGCGACGCTGGCCTGGCAGCGCCTGCGGCCGTGGCCCGACGCGGTGCCCGGGCTGACGCGGCTGAAGAATGCGTTCACGTTGGCGACGCTGTCGAACACCGACGTCTCCGCGCTGGTCAACATCTCCAAGCGGGCCCGGCTGCCGTGGGACGCGGTCTTCGCCGCGGAGATGGCCGGGGTGTTCAAACCCGACCCGGCGATCTACCGCATGGCGGCGACTTATCTGGGGCTGGAGCCAGCCGAGATCATGATGGTGGCAAGCCACAAGTACGATCTGCGCGCCGCCGCGGCTCTGGGGTTCGGCACCGCCTTCGTCGCGCGGCCGCTGGAATTCGGGCCGGGCGGGGCGGCCGACGTGGCCTACTCCGCGGAGTTCGACGTCAACGCCTCCGACTTCCTCGACCTCGCGGGGCAACTCGGTTGCTGACGCGCCCGCGGTGCGCGGCCGGTGGCCAGTTCGCCGGCCGCTTCATGTTCAGCCCGCCCAGCAGCTGCTTGAGCATGGTCAGCGTGTCGAAGTAAATGCGTTCGCACACAAGCGTTTCGGACTCGTCGAACACGAAATAGGCGGTCATGCGCACCCGGAAACGGCTGCCGGTGGGCGGGATCTTGCCCAGGTATCCGCGATGGGTGCCCACCAGCCAGAACTCGACGATTACCGCGTCGGCGCTGTGCCTGATCGCGATGATCTCGTGGCTTTGGTCGGGGAACGCGGTGCGGGGGCTTTCGCGTCTGCTCGCGCCGAGACCGATGTGGCTGCTCAGCGTGGACACGGTCAGCGGTGTCGTCGCGGCCATGGTCTTCCAGACCGGCCGAGACGGGTCGTCACCTCGGGGGAGTCCAGGCCACGGGTAGCCTCTTGATGCCGTGGATGAACTGCGACAGCAGACGGGCGGGTTCCTCCGTGGCCACGATGTCGGGTATCTCGCGGCGCAACTCGTCGAAGACCACCCTGATCTCGCGGCGGGCCAGGTTGGCGCCCAGACAGAAGTGCGCACCTCCGCCGCCGAAGCCGAGGTGCGGGTTGGGGGTGCGCGCCACGTCGAAGAGCCAGGGGTTGGCGAACGTGGACTCGTCGCGATCGGCCGAGTTGTACCACAGCGTGACCTTGTCACCGGCCTTCATCGTGGTGCCGCTGAGCTTGTAATCGCGAGTCATCGTGCGTCGCATGTAGACCACCGGCGAGGCCCAGCGCACGATCTCCTCGACGGCGGTGGGCGTCAGGCGGTCGAAGTCAGCCCACCACTTGTCGCGCTCGGCGGGGAAGCGGGACAGGGCCGCCACTCCGTGGCTGATCGCGTTGCGCGTCGTCTCGTTGCCCGCCACCACCAGCAGGATGAAGAACGACGCGATCTCGGCCGACGTCAGGCGTTCACCGTCGACTTCGGCCTGCACCAGGCTCGTCGTCAGGTCGTCGTGCTGATCGGCGCGGCGGTCCTCGGCCAGCGCGCTGGCGTACGCGCCGATATCCATCGAAACCCGAAGAAACTCGTCGAAGTCGGTGGCCAGGTCGGGGTCGCCGAACCCGAGAATCACGTTGGTCCAGTGGAAGATCCGCTGATGGTCTTCCTCGGGGATGCCCATCATGTCGCAGATGACCTGCAGGGGCAGCGGCCCGGCGAGTTCGGTGACCAGCTCCGCCTGCCCGTCCGGGTGCTCGGCGATCAGCGCGGCGACCAGCCGCCGGGCTCGCTCGCGCACCGACGCCTCGATACGCGCCACCACTTTCGGGGTGAAGGCTCGGCTCACGATCGAACGCAGCCGCTGATGCCGCGGATCGTCGAGCACGATCATCGAGCCGAAGTATTCGGAGATCTCCGGCAACTGGTCGCCGATCGTGATGCCCCCCGCCGAGCTGAAGATCTCCGGATGGCGGCTGGCGAAGTGAACGTCGTCGTGCCTGGTCAGCGCCCAGTACCCGGTGCCCGCTTCGAACCCGTCGTACTCGATCGCGGGCCAGAACGAGATCGGTTGCTCGCGGCGCAGGGTGGCGAAGGCGCCGTCGCGGAAGTCGTCGTCACGGCCCCAGAACTCCAGCGACTCGAGATGGATGTCGGCCAATGGGATCTCGGGTGGTGGCGTCCCGTTGGGCCGCGTCGCGATACCCGTCTTGATGCTCAACTGCATCTCCTTCGCCAGTGAACTTCTCCATTGAAGTCGTGGGAGCGAGCCTAATCCGTGTGAACCTCCGGCGGGAGTGTCGCGCCTGCTCGGCACGGTCAGTGCCTGCAGCCGGCCATGGTCACCCGTCGTGTCATCACGCGCGACGGTCGGAAAGCGGCTCGGAGTCAGCGGCGCGCGGCGGCGCCGAACAGCACCACAGCGAACACCGCGCCGACTGAACCCGAGATCAGCAACGGCAGCCGGCCGTCCGCGCCCCACAGAAAGCCTGCCCACAGTCCCGCCGCGAGCACCGCGAACCCGCTCAGTCCCTGGAACAGTCCCTGGGCGTTGGACTGTAGCTCGCCCCCGACAAGCGTCGAGACCCATGCCTTACCGACGCCGTCGTAGCAGGCGGTGAACAACCCGTACACCGCGATCAGACCCCACGCCGTCGCCGGGTCCGTGGTGATGCCCAGTCCCAGATAGCCGACGGCGAAGAACACCAGCCCGACCCCGTAGGTCAGCGGCCGGCCGACGCGGTCCGCGAGCACACCGGCCGGCAAGCTCACCAGCGCGTACACCGCGTTGTAGCCGACATAGGCCAAGATGACACCGACGACCGAAAAGCCGATTTCCTTGAGCCGCAACAACAACAGCGCGTCAGGGAAGTTGACGACGCTGAATGCGACCAGGAACGAGACCACTTCCCAATAGCGGCCGGGCAGCTGCCGCGCGCCCGTGAACATCGATTGTCGGACCGCGCGCGCCACGTCCCGCGGTCGTTCGCGAACCCAGGCGATCAGCAGGACGCTGAGCACGGCAGGGATCACCGCCAGGTAGAGCACCGGGCCGATCCGGTGATCGAAAAGCTCGTAGCCGGCCAGGCCGAGCAGCGGACCGATGACCGCGCCGAGCGTGTCCATCGTCCGGTGAAACCCGAAAACCCGGCCGCGCTGCGCCGGCTCGATGCCGTCGACCAGCAGGGCGTCGCGAACCGCGCCGCGCAGCCCCTTGCCCAACCGGTCGACCACCCGCCCGGCCAGCACCCCGGGCCACGCCCCGGCCGCCGCGACGATGAGCTTGCCCAACGCCGCCATGCCGTAACCCGTTGCGATCAGGGGGCGGCGGGCGAACCGGTCGCCCAGCGGGCCCGAGGCGACCTTGGTGAGCGAGGCCGCGCCCTCCGCCGCGCCCTCCACCGCCCCGACCACCGAAGGCGGCGCGCCCAGCACGGTCGTCAGATAGAGCGGCAACAGCGGGTAGAGCAGTTCGCTGGCAGAGTCTTGCAGCAGCGACACCAGCGACAGCACCCACACGTTCCTGGTGAGCCAGGCCGGCTTCGTCGCCCGTTGCACGTGCCAGATGCTAGCTGTCGCCGGTGTCGTGCGCTTAGTGTGTGAATCCGGGCAGGGGCGGTGACAGGAAGGTGAACATGTCGGAGCGCGGGTCGAAGCGTGTGGTGGTCTGGGGCACCGGGTTCGTCGGCAAGATGGTGATCGCCGAGATCGTCAAGCACCCGGCGTTCGAGTTGGTGGGTGTCGGGGTCAGCAACCCCGACAAGGTCGGGCGCGACGTCGGCGACATCTGCGGGTTGCCCGCGCCGGTGGGCGTCGTCGCCACCGACGACGTCGACGCCCTGATCGCCCTGAACCCCGACGCGCTGGTGCACTACGGCCCGACGGCGATGCACGCCAAGGACAACATCGCGCTGATCACGCGGTTCCTGCGGGCCGGTATCGACGTGTGCTCGACCGCGATGACCCCGTGGGTCTGGCCGAACATGTCGCTGAACCCGCCGCAGTGGATCGAGCCGATCACGCAGGCCTGCGAGCTGGGGGAGTCGTCGTGCTTCACCACCGGCATCGACCCCGGATTCGCCAACGACCTGTTCCCCATGACGCTGATGGGCCTGTGCTCCGAGGTACGGCGGGTGCGCGCCTCGGAGCTGCTGGACTACACCAATTACGAAGGCGACTACGAAGTCGAGATGGGCATCGGGCGGGAGCCCGAATACAGCCCGATGCTGGAAAACCCCGACGTGCTGATCTTCGCGTGGGGCGCCACCGTCCCGATGATCGCGCACGCCGCCGGCATCACGCTCGACGAGATGACCACCACCTGGGACAAGTGGGTGACCCCGACCGAGCGCACCACGATCAAGGGCGTCATCGAACCGGGCCACGTCGCCGCTGTCCGATTCACCATCAACGGGATCTACCAGGGCGAAACTCGTATCCAACTCGAGCACGTCAACCGCATCGGCCGCGACGCCGCCCCGGAGTGGCCGTCGGGCCACGACGACGACGTCTACCGGGTGGACATCGAGGGGACGCCGAGCATCTTCCAGGAGACCGCGTTCCGGTTCACCGACGGCTCGGGCCGGGATGCGGCCACGGCCGGGTGCCTGGCGACCGGGATGCGTGCGCTGCACGCGGTTCCGGCGGTCAACGAGTTGCGGCCGGGCTGGGTCACCCCGCTGGACCTGCCGCTGATCGCGGGGGCGGGAAACATTCGCTGAACGGCACCCAGACCAGGTTCCCGAACAGATTCCGCCCCTACACTCCTTCTCGACTGCCGCGAGCGTAACGCCACCGCGAGAATCCGGGCCGAAATGCGCAGTCAGGTTACGCTCGTGGGCCGTCAACTAATGCCCACGGGCCACCCACTCCTCGTAGTGGACGATCTCGTCGCCGACGGTGGTGCTGTCGCCGTGGCCGGTGTGCACGACGGTGTTGCCGGGCAGCCGGCCCAACCGCTCCGAGATGGACCGCAGGATCGTCGGGAAGTCGGAGTAGGAGCGTCCCGTCGCACCCGGGCCGCCGGCGAACAGGGTGTCGCCA
This sequence comes from Mycobacterium sp. TH-M116, assembly GCF_057473685.1. Classification (NCBI taxonomy): domain Bacteria; kingdom Bacillati; phylum Actinomycetota; class Actinomycetes; order Mycobacteriales; family Mycobacteriaceae; genus Mycobacterium; species Mycobacterium sp. TH-M116. The sequence continues at coordinate 8,519 of NZ_JBYCLC010000127.1, forward strand.
CTGAACACGGTGTCCAACTCGGGGGCGTACCAGCACACCGATCCGGGGGAGTGGCCCGGGGTGTGCAGCGCATGAAGTTCGGTGCCAGCGACGTGCAGCGTGTCTCCGTCGGAGATTGTTCGGAAGTCCTTGTCCGGGTGGGTCATCCGCCACAGCACCTCGTCGCCGGGATGCAGTAGCACCGGCGCGTCGAGGGCCGCGCCCAGCTGCGGGGCCACCGTGACGTGATCGTTGTGGCCGTGCGTGCACACCACCGCGACCACCTTGCGGCCGCCGACGGCGTTCAAGATCGGCTCGGCGGTGTGGGCGGCGTCGAAGACCACCACTTCGGAGTCGTCGCCGACGATCCAGATGTTGTTGTCGACTTCCCAACTGCCGCCGTCGATTTCGAATGTCCCGTGGGTGACGACCCGCTCGATGGGGGCCATCACAACATCACCACCGAGCGCAGCACCTTGCCGCCGTGCATCTTGTGGAACGCCTCTTCGACGTCGCCCAGCCCGATGCGTTCGGACACGAAGCGCTCCAGCGGGAGCCGGCCCTGCAGGTACAGGTCGATCAGGGTGGGGAAGTCGCGCTCGGGCAGACAGTCGCCGTACCACGACGACTTCAGCGCACCGCCGCGGGAGAAGAAGTCCACCAGCGGCATGTCCAGGCGCATATCGGGCGTCGGGACGCCCACCAGCACAACGGTTCCGGCCAGGTCGCGGGCGTAGAAGGCCTGCTTCCAGGTCTCGGGCCGGCCGACGGCGTCGATCGCCACGTTGACCCCGAAGCCGTCGGTGAGCTCGGCGATCGCCGCGACGACGTCGACCTCGCGGGCGTTGACGGTGTGGGTGGCGCCGAATTTGCGGGCCCACTCCAGCTTCGTGTCGTCGGTGTCGACAGCGATGATCCGGCGTGCCCCGACCAGCGCGGCGCCCGCGATCGCGGCGTCGCCGACGCCGCCGCAGCCGATCACCGCCACGGTGTCGTCGCGGGTCACCCCGCCGGTGTTGATCGCCGCGCCGATACCGGCCATCACCCCGCAGCCCAACAGGCCCGCGACGGCCGGGTCGGCTTCCGGGTTCACCTTGGTGCACTGGCCCTCGTGCACCAGCGTCTTGTCGGCGAACGCCCCGATGCCCAGCGCAGGCGTCAGCTCGGTGCCGTCGGTCAGCGTCATCTTCTGCGCGGCGTTGAAGGTGTCGAAACACAGGTGCGGCCTGCCGCGTTTGCAGGCCCGGCACTGGCCGCACACCGCGCGCCAGTTCAGGACGACGAAGTCGCCCGGGGACACCGCCGTCACACCGGGCCCCACCACCTCCACCGTGCCGGCGGCCTCGTGGCCCAGCAGGAATGGGTACTCGTTGTTGATGCCGCCCTCCCGGTAGGTCAGATCGGTGTGGCAGACCCCGCAGGCGATGACGTCGACCACGACCTCGCCCGGTCCCGGGTCGGGGACGACGACGTCCACCAACTCGACGGGCTCGCCCTTCTTGCGTGAAATGACGCCGCGCACTGTCTGACTCATGGCCCCGACCCTACTGCCGGCCATACATTTCGCAGTGGCCCGTCCATCCATCCGCCGGAGTCGGCGCCGGTCCACGCCGCCGGTGTAGCGTCGCCAAACGTGACGCCATCCCAGGAAACCCCGCGCGAGGCCGCCGAAACGACCTCTGCAACCACCACCGAAACGACCAAGGAATTCGCCGGGCGGATCATGGGCGCCATCGACGGCGCCAGCCTGGCGTTGCTGCTCAGCGTCGGGCATCAGACCGGCCTGCTCGACACGATCGCCGGACTGCCCCCGTCCACCAGCGCGCAGATCGCCGAGGCCGCCGGCCTCGACGAGCGCTACGTGCGGGAATGGCTGGCCGGCATGACGACCGGGTATGTCGTCGACTACGACCCCGACTCGGCCACTTACACGTTGCCTGCGCACCGCGCCCGCGTACTGACCCGGGCAGCCGGACCGGACAACCTGGCGCTGGCGGCGATGTTCATCCCCCAACTGGCCGAGGTGGAGCAGCAGATCATCGACTGCTTCCGCCGGGGCGGCGGCCTGCCCTACAGCCACTACCACCGCTTCCACACCTTGATGGCCGAGCAGAGCGCGGCGGTGTACGACACCGCGCTCGTCGACGTGGTGCTGCCGCTAATCGACGGACTGGTCGAACGACTGCGCTGCGGCGCCGACGTGGCCGATTTCGGCTGCGGCAGCGGGCATGCGATCAACGTGATGGCCAAGGCGTTTCCGACCAGCCGGTTCACCGGCATCGACTTCTCCGAGGAGGGCATCGCGGCAGGCCGGCGGGAGGCGGCCGGGCTGGGTCTGACCAACGCGAGTTTTGAAAGCCACGACCTGTCCGGACTGGACAAGGCCGACGCCTATGACGTCGTCACGGTGTTCGACGCCATCCACGACCAGGCCCACCCGGCGCGGGTGCTGGAGAACATCCACCGCTCGCTGCGGCCCGGCGGCGTCCTGCTGATGGCCGACATCAAGGCCTCGAGCCGGCTGGAGGACAACGTCGGGGTGCCGATGCGCACCTACCTTTACACGACGTCATTGATGCACTGCATGACCGTGTCGCTGGCGCTGGACGGCGCCGGCCTGGGCGCCGCCTGGGGAGAGCAGCTGGCCACCTCGATGCTGGCCGACGCCGGGTTCGGTGACGTGCAGGTGGCCGAGGTCGAGTCGGACCCGATCAACAACTACTACATCGCCAGGAAGTGATGGCCGCTTCCGGAGCACTGGCGGCCATCGCCGACTGGCCGGTTCGGGCCGCCGCCGCCGCGGTGGTGGGTCCCGCCGGCGTGCTGGCCGACCACGGCGACACCCGGCGGGTGTTCGCGTTGGCCTCGGTGACCAAGCCGCTGGTGGCGCGGGCCGTCCAGGTGGCCGTCGAGGAGGGGGTCGTCGACCTGGACACCGCGGCCGGCCCGCCCGGCGCGACGATCCGCCATCTGCTGGCGCACGCGTCGGGCCTGGTCATGCACTCCGACCGGGTGCTGGCCAAGCCGGGCACCCGGCGGATGTACTCCAACTATGGCTTCACGGTGCTGGCCGAGACCGTGCAGCGGGAGTCGGGTATCGATTTCGGGCGCTACCTCACCGAGGCGGTGTGCGAACCGCTGGCGATGGGCGGCACCCGGCTCGACGGCGGCTCGGCGGAGGCAGGGTTCGGCGCGACCTCGACGGTGGCCGACCTCGTGTCGTTCGTCGGCGACCTGCTGTGCCCTTCGATCGTCTCGGCGCAGTTGCACGCCGAGGCGACGACGGTGCAGTTCCCGGGCCTGGACGGGGTGCTGCCCGGCTACGGCGTCCAGCGGCCCAACGACTGGGGCCTGGGTTTCGAGATCCGGGACGCCAAATCACCGCACTGGACCGGCGCCCGCAACTCGGCGCGCGCGTACGGCCATTTCGGCCAGTCGGGGGGCTTCATCTGGGCAGATCCCGACGCGGAGCTGGCGCTGGTGGTCCTGACCGACCGTGATTTCGGGGATTGGGCGCGCGAGGCGTGGCCGGCGATCTCCGACGCTGTGCTCGCCGAATACCACTAATCGGGTGTGAAGACTAGCGCAACACGGGCATCACAGGGCACAATAGAAACGCAAGACACAACAGCATCAGCAGTGCATCCTGCTTGCCGGGTCCGCCAGGTCGTTGGGGAAGACGTCCCTCGTGGAACCGAAGGAGCAAGAGATGCGTGCGACGAATCAATTCGCCGACGTGACGGCTGGCGTGGTGTATATCCATGCCTCGCCCGCGGCGGTATGCCCGCATGTCGAGTGGGCGTTGTCGTCGACGTTGGGCGCCAAGGCGAACCTGACGTGGACGCCGCAGCCGGCGATGCCCGGACAACTGCGCGCGGTCACCAACTGGGTGGGGCCGGTGGGCACCGGCGCTCGGCTGGCCAACGCGCTGCGCTCCTGGTCGGTGCTGCGGTTCGAGGTCACCGAGGATCCCAGCCCCGGCGTCGACGGGCATCGGTTCAGCCACACCCCGCAGCTGGGCCTGTGGAGCGGGGCGATGAGCGCCAACGGCGACATCATGGTCGGGGAGATGCGGCTGCGTTCGATCATGGCCCAGGGCGCCGACGCGCTGGCCGCCGAGCTGGACACGGTGCTGGGGACGGCGTGGGACGACGCGCTCGAGGCATATCGCGACGGCGGCGACGCCGGCGAGGTGACCTGGGTCAGCCGAGGCGTGGGTTAGGCCCGGTTTGGTCTCAGCACCCGCAGCGCGTGCGGTACTGCGCTGATCTCCGCGGGCAGCGGGCAGGCGTAGTCGCCGTCGGCGTAGACGTTGATGCCGGGGCACTCCACGTGGATCGTCGTGGCGCGCGCCGTGCTGACCTCGGCGAGGTCTACATGGGTCCCCTTCATCACGGTGGGGAACAGCCGGACCAGCTTCGTTCGTGACGCTTCGTGCACCATGGTCAGATCGAGCAGGCCGTCGGCGTGGTCGGCGTGCGGGCAGACCAGCATCCCGCCGCCATAGCTGCGGGTGTTGCCGAACGCCACCAGCGTGAGATCGGTGTCGATCTCCCGGGTTCCGTCGAGCACCATGCGGAACGGCAGCAGGCGCAGCTGCGACAGCTCGGCCAGCATCGCCAGGTAGTAGCGCGTGCGGCCATGGGGCCAGCGCATCCGGTTGGCGCGATCGGTGACCAGGGAATCGAACCCGGTGGCCGCCACGGTGCCGAACCATTTGTGCGAGCCCTCGCCCCACGTGATCCGACCCAGGTCGACGGTTTCCGTCCAGCCGTCGACGACGACGTCGGCAGCCTCCTCGGGTACCAGCGGGATGCCGAATTCGCGGGCGTGGTCGTTGCCGGTGCCCGCGGGGACGATCGCCAGCGGAATGTCGTTACCCGCCAACACCTGCAGTGCGTTGGAGACGACGCCGTCACCTCCGGTCGCCATCAACGCGTCGGCGCCTTTGTCGAGCGCGGCGCCGACCAGGAACCGGGCGTCCTGCGCGTCGTCGCCGATGATCTCCACGACCTCTACACCCCGGCGGTGCAGCCGGTCGATAGCGAGCTGCGCCGCGCGGATCGCGGCGCCGTGTCCGGAGGCGGGGTTGGTCAGCGCGATCACCTTGCCGATCTCGCGCCTGGACAACGTCATGGAATGAGCTTGCCGGGGTTGAGGATTCCGGCCGGGTCCAGCGTGGCCTTGACCGCGCGCAGCACGCGAACGCCGAGCTCGCCGACCTCGTCGCGCATCCACGGCAGGTGATCGGCGCCGACGGCGTGGTGGTGGGTGATCGTCCCGCCGGTGGCCATGATCGCCTCGGAGGCCGCCTTTTTGGCGGCCCGCCACTGCTCGATGGCGTCACCGCGCTGCCCGGCGACCACGGTGAAGTACAGCGACGCGCCGCAGGCGTAGACGTGCGAGATGTGACACATCACCAGGGCCGGCGTGCCCGATGCGGCCAGCGCGTCGGTCAACGCCTGGGTGACAGCGGCTTTGAGCGCGGGGATGTTGGACCAATCGGTCGCGGTCTCGAGGGTCTCGCACAGCGCGCCCGCGCTCAGCAGCGAGTCGCGCAGGTAGGGAGCAGCGAAGCGCCCCCGCTCCCAGGCTTGGGCCGGCCCCTCGCCCAACGACGTGCCGCCGTGGGCTCTGAGCAGGGCACTGGTTTCGGCGTACCGGCTCTCGGCGTGTTCCGCGGTGCCCTCGAACATGGTGATCGCCAGGCAGCCGCCGGTGATCTGGCTCTCGCCGATCGACTCGGTGGTGGCCAGGTTGATCCCGGTCTCGACCTCGTCGGAAAGCCGGATGACCGTGGTGCCGGTGGCGGTTTGGGTGACCGCGCGCAGCGCCGCGGTGCCGGCCGCGAAGTCGGGGAACGCCCACGCCTCGTGGCGGACAGCCTCCGGTCTGCGGTGGACGCGTAGACGCACCTGCGTGATGATCCCGAGGGTGCCCTCCGAGCCGATCAGCAGCTGGCGCAGATCGGGACCCGCTGCCGACGCCGGTGCGCGGCCCAGGTCCAAGATGCCGGCCGGGGTGACGACGCGCAGCCCGCAGACCATGTCGTCGAACCGGCCGTAGCCGGCCGAGTCCTGGCCGGACGACCTGGTCGCCGCGAAGCCGCCGATCGTGGCGTATTCGAAGCTCTGCGGGAAATGGCCCAGCGAGAAACCGTGTTCGCCGAGCAGGCGTTCGGCGTCCGGCCCGGTGACGCCGGCCCCGAACACGGCCTGCCCGGACACCTCGTCGATCCCGATCAGCCGGTCGAAGCGGCGCAGGTCCAGCGACACCACCGCGGAGAACCCGCCGCGGGTGGGATCGAGCCCGCCGACGACGCTGGTCCCGCCGCCGAACGGGACGACGGCGATGCGCCGCTCGGAGCAGTGGCGCAGGATCGCGGCGACGGCCTCCTCGCCGCCGGGGTCGCCGGGCAGCAGGATGGCGTCGGGCGCGTCCTGGACCCCGTCGTCCTTGCGCCGCAGCAGATCGAGGGTGGACTTGCCGCCGGCGTGCAGCAGCCGGTCGCGGTGTGCGGTGCGGCAGTACCCGGCGCCGACGATGGCGGACAGCGCGTCGACGTCGGCCTGCGACAACGTCGACGGGCGCAGCTTCACCCGGTCGGGGTCGAGTTCGGGCCGCCCGGGATCTTCGAGTCCCACGGCCTGCATCAGGAGCGCCCGGATGCCGTCGGGAAGCGGTGTGGCCGCCGCGGGATCGCCCCAGGCGTTCCATGTCATCGGCGGCAGGAGCTCCTCGCGTCGGCTCATGCGTTACAGTATTACATATGGTGTCAATCAGTAATGCGCCGTCGGACACCGGGGAGCGAATCCTGGTCGCGGCGGCGAGCTGCGTGGTCGATTTCGGCGTCGACCGGGTCACGCTCGCCGAGATCGCGCGCCGCGCCGGGGTGAGCCGGCCGACCGTCTACCGGCGCTGGCCGGACACCCGCTCGATCGTCGCCGAACTGCTGACCCGGCGGGTCATCGATGCCACGCGCGCCGCGCCGCTGCTCGGCGACGACCGGGAATCCCTGGTGCGCCAGATCGTGACGGTGGCCGACCTGCTGCGCCGTGACCGGCTGGTCATGTCGGTGCTGCACTCCGAGCTCGCGCCGACCTACATCACCGAACGGTTGGGGACCAGCCAGCGCATGCTGATCGACACTCTGGCCGCCCGGCTGCGGTCTGCCCAGCGACACGGCAGCGTCCGCGCGGGCGATCCCGTCGCGCTGGCCACCATGGTGTTGCTGATCGTCCAGTCGACGATCCAGTCCGCGCAGATCGTGCGCCCGATCATGGACACCGACGCGCTGGCCGCCGAACTCGGCTACGCACTGAACGGATACCTGTCGTGACCGACCCGAGGTATGGGGCCCTGAACGCGGCCCGGCGCTCGGCCGAGCTGAGTGCCCTCGCCGACGGCGAGACCCTGGACACCCTGGTGATCGGCGGCGGCATCACCGGGGCAGGTGTGGCCCTGGACGCGGCCTCGCGCGGCCTGCGCGTAGCGCTGGTGGAAAAACACGACCTCGCGTTCGGCACCAGCCGTTGGAGCTCCAAGCTGGTTCACGGCGGCCTGCGCTACCTGGCGACCGGCAACGTGGGCATCGCCCGCCGCAGCGCCATCGAACGCGGAATCCTGATGACCCGCAACGCCCCTCATCTGGTCCACGCGATGCCACAGGTCGTTCCGCTGCTCCCGTCGATGGGGCGCGGCAGCCGCGCGCTGGTGCAGGCAGGGTTTATTGCCGGCGATATCCTGCGCATGGCGGCCGGGACACCGGCCGCCGTTCTGCCTCGCTCGCGGCGGGTGGCGGCGGGTCGGGTGGTGGAGCTGGCCCCCACCGTGCGGCAAGACGGACTTGCCGGCGGCCTGCTGGCCTACGACGGGCAGCTGGTCGACGACGCCCGGCTGGTCACCGCGGTCGCGCGCACCGCGGCGCAGCACGGCGCCCGGATCCTGACCTACGTGGCAGCCTCGGAGGTCACCGGCACCTCGGTGCGATTGACCGACCAGCGTTCGGGGCAGTCGTTCCATATGTCGGCGGCTGCGGTGATCAACGCGGCCGGGGTGTGGGCGGGGGAGGTCGACGACTCCTTGCGGCTACGGCCCAGCCGCGGCACCCACCTGGTGTTCGACGCGGCCTCCTTCGGCAATCCCGTTGCAGCGCTGACTATTCCGATCCCAGGTGAACTCAACCGTTTCGTGTTCGCCATGCCCGAGCAACTGGGCCGGGTCTATCTGGGGCTGACCGACGAAGCCGCTCCTGGCCCGATTCCGGACGTGCCGGAGCCGTCGTCGGCGGAGGTCGCGTTCCTGCTGGACACGGTCAACACCGCGCTGGGGACGGGTGTTGGGCACGACGACGTCATCGGCGCCTACGCGGGGCTGCGGCCGCTGATCGATTCCGGTGCGGGCCGCACCGCCGACGTCTCGCGCGAGCACGCCGTCGTCGAGTCTCCGTCCGGGGTGATCAGCGTGATCGGCGGCAAGCTGACCGAATACCGGTACATGGCGCAGGATGTCGTGGATCGTGCCGTGGGCATGCGGGGTTTGGCCGCCGGGCCGTGCCGGACCCGCGACCTGCCGCTGATCGGGGCCGCGGCAAACCCGGGCGGTCCGGGGGGCGGACCCGCTGCCGGACTGCCGTCGTCGCTGGTGGCACGCTTCGGGGCCGAGGCCTCCCACGTCGCCGCCGCCGCCACCTGCGAGCGGCCACTCGACCCCGTCGCCGAGGGGATCGACGTGATCCGGGCCGAGTTCGAGTATGCGGTCACCCACGAGGGCGCCCTGACCGTCGGCGACATCCTCGACCGGCGGACCCGCATCGGGCTGGTGCCGAGGGATCGGGAGCGGGTCGTCGGTGTGGCGGAGGAGTTCCTGACGGGCTGAGATTGCCGGGCGTGCCGGCGGACACGGCGAACGTGAAGCTACGGCGAAGAATGGCAACAAATCTCGCAGTGGCTTCACGTTCGACGCGGAACCGCCGCCCAACGGCGGCGACCTACAGAGGGATGTTGTTGTGGCGGCCGCGGCGGGCCGGTGCCTGTGCCAGCGCCTCGGTGATCTTGCCGCGGGTGTGGGCGGGGTCGATCTTCTCGTCGACCACGCCGATCTCGATGGCGTTGTCGACGCCGCCGGCGATCCGCTCGTGCTCGGCGGCGAGTTCTTCGTGCAGCGCGTCACGCTCGTGCTCCGGCGTGGCGGCGAGTTTCTTCTTGTGCAGGATGCCGACGGCTGCCTTGGCGCCCATCACCGCGACCTCGGCGTCCGGCCACGCGAACACCTTCGTGGCACCCAGCGAACGCGAGTTCATCGCAATGTAAGCCCCGCCGTAGATCTTTCGGGTGACCAGCGTGACCCGAGGAACGGTGGCTTCGCCGAAGGCGTGCAGCAGCTTGGCGCCGCGTCGCACGACTCCGCCCCATTCCTGGTCCACTCCCGGCAGGTAGCCGGGCACGTCGACGATCACGATCAACGGGATGCCGAAAGCGTCGCACAGCCGCACGAAACGTGCCGCCTTCTCGGCGCTCTCGGAGTTCAGGCAGCCACCCAGCCGCAGCGGGTTGTTGGCCAGCACGCCGACGGTGCGCCCGGACAGTCGGCCCAGGCCGACCACCATCGACGGGGCCCATTTGGCCTGGAACTCGTCAAACGGCGCGTCGTCGTCGAGCAGGGCGGTGACCAGCGGATGCACGTCGTAGGCGCGCCGGGGGGATTCCGGCAGCAGCGCATGCAGGTCGGTCTCGTGGGCCTCGGCCTTGCTGCGGTCGAAATGTCCCTGCTGGCAAAACAATCCGACCAGCCGACGGCCACGCTCGTAAGCGTCGAGTTCGTCGTCGGCGACGATGTGACATACCCCGGATTTCTTGTGGTGGGTTTCTGGGCCACCCAGCGACGCCATGTCGACGTCTTCACCGGTGACGCTGCGCACCACGTCGGGCCCGGTGACGAACACCCGGCTCTCCGGGGCCATCACGATGACGTCGGTCAGCGCTGGGCCGTAGGCTGCGCCGCCCGCGGCGAAACCGACCACGACGGAGACCTGCGGGATGTAGCCCGAAGCCCGGATCATCGCCTCGAACACCAATCCGACGGCGTGCAGGGCCCTTACGCCCTCGGCCAGCCGGGCACCGCCGGAGTGCCAGATGCCCACGATCGGGCTCTGCTCCTCGATGGCGGTGTTGTAGGCGTTGACGATGTGCGTGCAGCCCTCGAGTCCCATGGCGCCGCCCATGACGGTGCCGTCGGTGCAGAAGCCGATGGTGCGCACGCCGTTCACGGTCCCCGCGGCGGCGAGGACACCCGAGCGGTCACGCTCGTGCAGCAACGCCACGCTGCCGTCGTCGAAGAACGTACTCAGACGCAGCAGCGGGTCGCGCGGGTCGAGCGATTCGCCAACCGCCTCGGGGGCCGTGATTGTCATCGCGTGTCTCCTGTTCCGGTGAGGCTCGGGGGCTGATGGCGCCGGGTCAGTACCGCCCGAACGCGATCGCGACGTTGTGTCCGCCGAATCCGAACGAGTTGTTGACGGCGTAGTTGTAGTGACCGGGCCGGGGTTTGCCGGCCACCACGTCCAGGTCGATCTCGGGGTCGAGGTTTTCCAGGTTCAGTGTCGGGGGGACGATCTGGTCGCGCAACGCGAGCACGGTCAGGATCGATTCGACGGCACCCACGGCGCCGACCGAGTGGCCCAGCGCGGACTTGGGCGCGTACACCGCGGGCTTGTTACTGGGGCCCAGGGCGTTGTTGATGGCTCTGCTCTCGGCCAGGTCGCCGACCTGGGTGCCGGTCGCGTGGGCGTTGATGTGGTCGATGTCGCCAGGGGTCAGGCCCGCCAGTTGGATGGCCCGGGTGATCGCGTGCCCGGCGCGTTTGCCGTTGGGGTCCGGCGCCACCATGTGGAACCCGTCTGAGGTGATGCTGGCCCCCATGATGCGGGCCAGGATGTTCGCGCCGCGAGCCTTGGCGTGTTCCTCGGTCTCGATCGTCATGAGTGCGCCGGCCTCGCCGAACACGAAGCCGTCGCGGTCGCGGTCGAAGGGGCGGCACGCCCCGGGCGGGTCGTCGTTGTTGGTCGACATCACGATGCGCATCGCGGCGAACGCGGCGATGGGCACGGCCTCGATCCTGGTCTCCACGCCGCCGCAGATCGCCATGTCGGCCTCACCGAGCACGATCTGCTGCCAGGCCCGCGCGATGGCCTCGCACCCGGACGCACACGCCGACACCGGCGTCATCACGCCGGCTTTCGCGTGTCGTTCGAGGCCGACCGCCGCGGCCGCGCCGTTGGGCATGTATTTCTGCACCCCCAACGGGGAGACGGCTTTGATTCCGCGAGCCCGCATGTCGTCGTAGCTGAAGACCATCTCTTCCGACGATCCCAGACCCGTGCCGATGGAGACGGCCAACCGGTTGGTGTCGACTTCGGGGTTGCCGGCGTTCTCCCACACCCGGCGGCCCAGGACGGTGGACATCCTCTGCAGGTAGCCCGTGCGGCGCTGCTCGACGCGGGTCAGCTGGCTGTCGAACTCCTCTACGAGATGCCCGCCGATACGAACCGGCAGATTGAACTGCTCCACAAAGGGATCCTCGAGAATGCGGATACCGCTTTGGCTGTCCTGCAACAGCTTCCACGTGTTCTCCGCGTCGGGCGCCAGCGCGGTCGTCATGGCGACGCCGGTGACGACCACATTGGGAAATGCTTTCCCGGTAACCAATTCGGTCATGGGTCTTGCGAACGTTCCTTCCATGCTGGTCCGGCTTCGCCTCGGGCCACGTGCGGCCCGCACCGTCGCCGGACGTCGTGCTCAGTAGCGTCCGAATGCGAGGGCCACGTTGTGGCCGCCGAATCCGAACGAGTTGTTGATCGCGTAGCGGAACTCGCCGTAGCGAGGTTCGCCGGCAACAACGTCGAGGTCGATCTCGGGATCGGGGGTCTCGTAGTTGAGGGTTGGGGGTATGACGCCGTCCCGAAGGCTCAGTACCGTCAGAATCGACTCGAGGGCACCGACCGCACCGATGGAGTGGCCCAGCGCCGACTTGGGCGCATAGACGGCCGCATGCTCGCAACCTGCGACCCGCAGTGCGTTGGCCTCCGCGGCGTCGCCGATCGGGGTCGCGGTCCCGTGCGCGTTGACGTGGTCGATGTCCGCCGGTGACAAGCCCGCCAGCTCCATCGACCGTGTCATCGCCCGGCCGGCGCGTACTCCGTCGGCCGCGGGCGCCACCATGTGGAAGGCGTCCGAGGTGATGCCGCCGCCCAGCAGCCGCGCCAGCGGCTTGGCGCCACGGGCCTTGGCATGCTCTTCGGTCTCGATCAGCATGAGCGCCCCGGCCTCGCCGAACACGAATCCGTCGCGGTTCTTGTCGAACGGGCGCGAGGCACGCTCGGGCTCGTCGTTGCGGGTCGACATGGCCCGCATCATCGAGAAGGCCGCGATGGGCAGCGCCTCGATGGGGCCCTCGACGCCGCCGCAGACGGCGACGTCCGCGTCACCCATGACGATCTGGCGCCACGCGTGGGCGATCGCCTCAGAACCCGACGAACAGGCCGACACCGGGGTCATCACCCCGGCGCGGGCGCCGAGTTGCAGACCGACCACCGCTGCCGCACCGTTGGGCATGATCATCTGAACAGCCAGCGGCGACACCTTGCGGGGGCCGCCTTCGTTCATCAGGTCGTAGGTCTCGATGACGCGCTCGGCGCCGCCCAGGCCGGTGCCGACGACAACGGAGAATCGGTCCGGGTCGACCTCGGGGTTGCCTGCGGTCTCCCACAGCTGACCGCTGAGCAATTTGGCCATCCGCTGGACGTACGACATGCGTCGCAGGTCCAGCCTGCCCATGTGGTTGTCGATGGGTTCCTTGAGGTGGCCACCGATCTTGACCGGCAAATCCCATTTGGTGACGAAATCGTCCTCGAGTACGCGGATGCCGCTCTCACCGCCCAACAAGCCCTTCCACGTGCTCTCGATGTCCGGCGCGATGGACGTCGTCGCCGTGACGGCGGTTACCACGACGTCCTTGAAAGGAGCGCCGCGGTAACCGCCGTTAGCAGTGGAAGGGTTACTCACTTGCTGTCCGCTTCCATCCTCGCCTGGACGTTGGCCACGGCGTCGGGGTTCTCGGTCTCGAGCTTGGAGCGCAGTGCCTCGGCGGCCTCGGGGTTCTCTTCCTCGAGCTTCTGGATGTAGGACACGACGTCACCGACGGTGCGCAGGCCGGCGAGGTCCTCGTCGGGGATCTTGACGCCGTACTTGTCCTCGGTCTGCACGGCGATCTCGACCATCGACAGCGAGTCGATGTCCAGGTCGTCGACGAACGACTTCTCCGGGGTGACCTCGGAGGGCTCGATACCGGTGACCTCTTCGATGATCTCGGCGATACCGGCAATGATTTCTTCCTGAGTGACGGCCACAGCCTATGTCCCTTCGTAATATGTTGTGTGGTAATCGAATTGAAGTGCTATGTGGTTGTACTGGCTTTGAAACTGGACGATCCGGCCCTCAGAGTTCGGTCAACGCGTCCAGGTCTGCGGGTGATTTGACGGCGCGAGCCGTAACTCCCCGAAGTTCACGCTTGGCGATACCGGTCAGAGTGCCCGCGGGCGGGAACTCCACGATCGCCTGCACGTCGTACTCACGCAGCGTCTGCGTGCACAGGTCCCAGCGCACCGGTTGGGTGAGCTGGGCGACCAGCGTCTCCATCGCCTCGGCCGCCGTCCGCACCGGCTTCCCGTCGTAATTGGACAGCAGCGTGGCGGTGGGCTCCGACGTTGCGATCGCGGCCGCCGCGGCGGCGTAGCCGTCGAGGGCTGATGCCATGTACCTGGTGTGGAATGCGCCGGCCACCCCGAGGGCGCGGACCCGAGCCTTGGCCGGCGGGTCTTCGGCGAGCTTTTCCAGCGCGGTCAGCGCGCCGGCGGCCACGATCTGGCCCGCCGCATTGCGGTTGGCGGGGAACAGGTCCAGCTGTTCGAGACGGGCCAGCACTTCGGCTTCATCCCCGCCGAGCACCGCGGACATGCCGGTGGGCTCGGAGGCGCACGCCTTGGCCATCTCGGCTCCCCGCGTGGCGGCCAGCGACACGGCGTCGTCCCCGCTCATCACCCCGGCGATCGCGTAGGCCGCGATCTCGCCGACGGAGTGACCGGCCACGACGAGGTCCCCGCCGGTGAGCAGTCCGCGTCCGATCAGTTCCTGGTGGGCCAGCAGCGTGGCCGCGACGATCAACGGCTGGGCGACCGCGGTGTCGGTGATCTCCTCGGTCGAGGCGGTGGTGCCCAGCCGCACGAGGTCAAGGCCGCTGGCCTTCGACCACAAAGCCAGCTGGTCAGCGGCGCCGGGCAGCTCGAGCCACGACAGCAGCATGCCCTCGGTCTGTGAACCCTGCCCGGGTGCAAGTAATGCGATCACATGTTTAAGAGAACACTGTGGAAACGGTTTTGGCGGGTGTAACAGATTATGAACCTCGTCTTAGCTTTTTGTATGTTATCCACAAAACCGCTCGTGAAGCTACATTTTCGCCACCGTTCCGAGACATGTCGGCTGAGTCACTATCGCTCGGGTGGCGGCGGCGCACCCGTCTTGACCGGCAGCGGAACCTGCGTCAGGGTGCTGCCGGCTACGCCGGCGGGGTGCGTGGGGTAGTTGAGCTGGCCGACCGTCGCCGCCACGCGCAGCACATACGCGTCCCTGGGCTGGGTGGGATCGCGCCCGGTGAAATCGGTGATGCGCTTGAGGCGGTACCGCACGGTGTTTGGATGAACGAACAACTTCCTGGCGCAAGCCTCAATCGCGCCGCCACAATCCAGGTAGGCCTCGAGCGTTTCGATCAGCGTGGGCCCGGCGTCGGCCAGCGGCCTCATCACGTCCGTGTGCAACGCCACGATCGCCGAGGCGTCGCCCATCAGGGCGCGTTCGGGCAAGAGCTCGCGGGCCTGCACCGGCCGGGGCGCCCCGCTCCAGCCGGCGACCGCGTTCATCCCCGAGATCGCCTCGCTGGCGCTGTGGTAGGCCGCGGTCAGCATGGGCGCTGTGGGCCCGATGACCACCGGGCCGTCGGAAAACGCCTTCAGCAGGTCGCCGAGAAACTTGTCGGTGGGAGTGAGCTGGCCCGACACGATCGCGACCAGCCAGGTGCCGTGCACGTCGGTCAGGGCCGCGCGGCCGTGGTGGGCGGCGATATCGCGGACGTCCTGGCTGGCGCGCTCGCTGGCGGCCGGGCCGCTGGAGCCCGTCACGTCGGCGCGACCGGTCGCGGGGGTTCCGACGACGACCGTCGCCGGCGCGGTGGTGTCCCAGTTCAGGGCCGCCGCGCGGGACAGCAGCTCGGGGCCGGTGTCGCCGCGCACCACCGCGTCGACGACGCTGGCCTCCATGCGGCTGTCCCAGGTACCCCGGGCCTCAGCCGCGTTCGCGTAGGCCGTGGCGGCGGTGAACGCCAGGTCTCGGCTGTACTTCAAGATGCCCACCGTCAGCGCGGTCAGCTGTTCTTCGGAGCGGGCCACCAGCGGCACGACCTCCTCGAAGAAGTCCATCGTGACGCGCGCCATGTCCACGCTGTCGCGCAGCGCGATCCGGCGCGCGAGGTCCTGGGGCACCAGCTCGAAGGCCTGAGCGGTGTGGCTGACGTCGCTGTGCGGGTCCTGCATCCACTCGACGAAGTTGTTGATGGCCGTCTGCACCACCAGGGCCATGCTGGCCCGTTGGGAGGCCTCCAGGCCGCCGAAGAACGGCAACCGTTCCTGCATGACATTGACCGCCTCGGTCGCCAGCCGGCCGGAATACTGCTTGAGCCGGCGCAGCAGGGAGTCCGGGACGGTGTCCAGCAGTTCCAGCGGCGACCGGGGGTGCTTGGCAAACGGACCGGCGAAGGCGTTGTCATTCACCCCTAAAACCTACGCTGATTTTCTGGCCGTTCTCGCCAAAGCGGGGGCGTGTGCCCTCAGGCCACGCC
>NZ_JBYCLC010000128.1:0-12548 GCF_057473685.1 Mycobacterium sp. TH-M116
CAGCGCTATTTTCTGTTCTGATCGCTCGCGCGACACGTTCCCGGCGGGCGCAGTGGACGGGCTTCGGCAGCGCCGATACCGGGGCGTGGAAGGATCGATGAAGATATGCGCACCCGCAGCATGCCGAGCCCGCAGGAGCGGCTGTCCTCCGATTCCGCAGGGCGGATCGCGCCATGATGTCTCTCGCGGTGTTACTGACTCTGGCGGACTCGAGGCTGCCCACCGGGGCGCACGTGCACTCCGGCGGCGTCGAAGAGGCCGTCACGCGCGGCCTGGTGACCAACATGGAGACTCTGGAAGCTTTCCTGTGCAGGAGGATCCGCAGCCACGGGCTGGTCGCCGCATCGATCGCGGCGGCGGTGCACCGCGGCGAGCTCGCCCCGGCAGACGCCGACCGGGAGGCCGACGCGCGCACCCCGTCCCCGGCGGCCCGCCAAGCCTCGCGCAGCCAGGGCCGCGGGCTGACCCGGTTGGCGCGACGGGTCTGGCCGGACGCGGACTGGGATGCCATCGGCCCCCGCCCGCACCTGGCCGTTGCGGCGGGCCGGGTCGGCGCCGCCGGCGGGTTGAGTCCCGAGCAGAGCGCGCTGACCGTCGTCTACACCGCGATGACCGGCACGGCGACGGCCGCGCAGCGCCTGCTCGCGCTGGACCCGGCCGACGTGGCGGCGTGCACGTTTCGGCTCGCGGATCTGTGCGAGCACACCGCCGCCGAAGCGACCAAGGGACTTGCCGACCTGTCCGATCCGCTCCTGGACACGCTCGCACAGTGGCACGCCGAACGCGAGCGGCCGTTGTTCTCATCCTGAAAGGTTCGACATGACAACACATTCCCACACCCACACCCACACCCACACCGATCGGCCCCGACGCGTCCGCGGCCGCGGTGAGCCGCTGCGCATCGGGGTCGGGGGACCGGTCGGCTCGGGTAAGACGGCGCTGGTCGCCGCGCTGTGCCGGCAGTTGCGCGACGAGCTGTCGCTGGCGGTGGTGACCAACGACATCTACACCACCGAGGACGCCGACTTCCTGCGCAGGCACGCGGTGCTGCCAGATGACCGGATCGCGGCCGTGCAGACCGGTGGCTGCCCACATACCGCGATCCGCGACGACATCACCGCCAACCTCGATGCGATCGACGACCTGATCGCCGCCCACAGCGCGTTGGACCTGATCCTGCTCGAGTCCGGCGGCGACAACCTCACCGCCACGTTCTCGTCGGGACTGGTCGACGTGCAGATCTTCGTCGTCGACGTGGCCGGCGGCGACAAGGTGCCCCGCAAGGGTGGGCCGGGCGTCACCTTCTCGGACCTGTTGGTGGTGAACAAAACCGACTTGGCGTCGGCGGTGGGCGCCAGCCTGCAGGTGATGGCCCGCGACGCCGACGCGGTGCGCGAGGGCCGTCCAACGGTGTTGCAATCCTTGACCGAGGACCCGGCCGCGACCGGTGTGCTGGCGTGGGTCCGGACGCAACTGCGCGAGTTCGCCAGCCTCTGATGCGCTCCGAGCTCCTGGTGATCGCAGCCCCCAACCGGTTGCCGCGCATCGAATGCCGGGCCGGCGCTGTGACCGCTCGCTGCACCGCACCGGACACGGTCCACCTGGTGTCCGCAGCCGCCAACCCGCTGGGCGGCGACGCGATCGAGATTCGGGTGGTCGTCGCGCCGGGAGCTTGCCTGAAAATCCGCAGTGCCGCAGCCAGCGTCGCGCTGCCGGGACCGGCGACACCGACCTCGCACGCGCGCTGGGAGGTGGAGGTTGCCGGCGACCTTGACATCGACCTCGAGCCGACGGTCGTGGCCGCCCATGCGCGTCACCTGTCCGCCATCGCGGTGCGGCTGCACGAGGAGGGATCGATCCGGCTGCGCGAGCGAGTCCAGATCGGCAGGCACGGTGAGCGGGACGGGTTCTGGTCGGGAGCGCTGTGCGCCGACCGCGACGACCGGCCGCTCACACGGCACCGGGTGGAGCTGGGCGCCGGCTCCCTGGCCGACGACGCGCTGGGCGCCCCGCGCGCCAACGTCAGCGAATTGTGTTATCCGGCAATCGCTTCGGCCGCACGGGCCGATTCCCGGATGACGGTGCTGGCATTGGCCGACGGGGGAACGCTGAGCACCTGGCAGGGCGACCTGCTGTCCTGTTAGCGGCCAGTTAACTGGCGACCCGGCTGTCTTCCGAGCGATGCGCCTCGGCCGCCAGTTCGGCCAGCTGTTCGAGCCTCGTCCGCGCAAAAGCCTGCTGCTCGGTGATGGTCAGCTGGCCGCGCCGGTTGCTCAGGAAGGTCACCGCCCAGGACACCAGCGTGGTGACCTGGTTCTTGAACCCGACCAGATACACCAGGTGCAGCACCAGCCAAGCCAGCCAGGCGATGAAGCCGCTGAACTCGAGGGGGCCGATCTTGGCTACCGCCGAGAACCGCGACACCGTGGCCATGGAACCCTTGTCGAAGTACTGGAAAGGCTCCCGCTTCGTCGGATCGGCTCCGCGAAGTTCGGCTTTGATCGTGCGGGCCACATGCTTGGCGCCTTGGATCGCGCCCTGGGCCACGCCCGGCACCCCCTCGACGGCGGCCATGTCACCGACGACGAACACGTTCGGGTGTCCGGGAATGGACAGGTCGGGCAGCACCTTGACCCGGCCGGCGCGATCCAGTTCGACAGTCGACTGATCGGCGAGGTCCCGGCCGAGCCCGCTGGCCGACACGCCGGCGGACCACACTTTGCACTGGGACTCGATGCGCCGGACGGTGCCGTCGGAATCCTTGACCGTGATGCCGTTGCGGTCCACGTCGGTGACCATCGCGCCCAGCTGAATCTCCACGCCCATCTTCTCCAGCCGCGCGGCCGCACGCCGACCCAGCTTCTCCCCGAACGGCGGCAGCACCGCGGGGGCGGCGTCGAGCAGAATCACTCTCGCTTTGGTCGAGTCGATGTGCCGGAACGCGCCCTTGAGCGTGTGTTCGGCCAATTCGGCGATCTGACCTGCCATTTCGACACCGGTCGGACCCGCTCCGACCACGGTGAAGGTGAGCAGTTTCGCGCGGCGTTCGGGATCCCGGGAGCGCTCGGCCTGCTCGAAGGCGCTCAGAATGCGCCCGCGCAGCTCCAATGCGTCGTCGATCGACTTCATGCCGGGCGCGAATTCGGCGAAGTGGTCATTGCCGAAGTAGGACTGGCCGGCGCCGGCGGCGACGATCAGGCTGTCGTACGGGGTTTCGTAGGTGTGCCCCAGCAAGTCGGAGACGACCCGCTTGTGGGCCAGGTCGATGTGGGTGACGTTGCCCAGCAGCACCTGAAGGTTGTGCTGGTCGCGCAGCACCACCCGGGTGGCGGGCGCGATCTCTCCTTCGGAAATGATCCCGGTGGCCACCTGATACAGCAACGGCTGGAACAGATGATGGGTGGTGCGGGCGATCATCGTGATGTCGACGTCGGCTCGCTTCAGCATCTTTGCCGCGTTGAGTCCGCCGAATCCCGATCCGATGATGACGACCCGGTGCCGACGACTGGCTCCAGCTGTACCTTCTGGCTGGGGGCTCATGTGTATCCGTTGCTCCTGAGGGGCTCCTTGGTGCGTAACTCCGACTCGTCAATCACCGTAGTCACAGGGGTACCCGCCAAACCAAGCCACATGCGTGTGCGATCAACCACATCGAACGCATCTTCCCAGCTCATCGGTCGTGATACTCGTCATGCCGGGCGCCGCTGGCGTGACCCCTGCCACAAGCCCTCAGAGACCTAAGAGCGGACGCAGCGCCTCGCCCGCCGCGGCGATCACGCCGGGTGTGTAGAACGGCACGTTGATGATGAGGCTGTCGATGCCTGCGTCGAGCACGTTGGTCTTGAGTTGCTCGGCGACCGATTCGGCGCCGCCGACCACCATGCGCCGGCTCATCTCCGCGGGAATCTGGTCGGGTTTGGCGTTCTCGTCGATGAGTGCCGTGACCAGCGTGCTGGTTTCGAGAGTGGCAGGGTCGCGGCCGATCTCCTCGCACCGCTGTCGCACCACCTGCAGCTTGCGCGGCAGCTCGTCGAACCCGGCGATCACGTTGAGGTGATCGAAGTGCCGCGCCGCCAACGGGATCGTCTTCTTCTCGCCGCTACCGCCGATCATCAACGGGATGTGGTCGCGGTAGCGGGGATTGGCCAGCGCCTCCGTCGTGCGATACCAGTTGCCCGAGAAGGAAGGTCGCTCACCCTTGAGCATCGGCAGGATGATCTGCAGCGCCTCGTCGAGCCTGTTGAACCTGTCGGTGAACGTGCCGAACTCGAAGCCGAGCTGGTCGTGCTCGAGTTCGAACCAGCCGGCTCCGATGCCCAGAATGGCCCGGCCCCGGCTCACCACATCCAGCGTGGTGATGGTCTTGGCCAGCAAAGTGGGGTTACGGTACGTGTTGCCGGTCACCAGGGTGCCCAGTTGCACCCGCTCGGTGGCGGTGGCCAGCGCCCCCAAGGCGGTGTAGGCCTCCAGCATCGGCTGGTCGGGCGAGCCGAGCATGGGTAGCTGGTAGAAGTGGTCCATCACGAAAACCGAGTCGAAACCGGACGCTTCGGCCTCGCGGGCCTGGGCGATCACGGTGGGGAAGAGCTGGTCCACCCCGGTGCCATAGGAGAAGTTGGGAATCTGCAGACCAAGTCGTATAGCCACGCCAGTTACCGTAACGATCGGCCCGCGGGGGGTAAACCGGCGGTCCGCGCCAACGGCGACGGGTTCAGGCGAACTGGGTCAACGCGCCGTGGCTGACGTGCAGGGTCTGGCCGGTGATGTGGCGGGCGGCCGGGGTGGTCAGGAACAGCGCAAGGCGGGCGAATTCCGCCGCAACCGGCGGGGGTGTGCGCGAGAGGCCGTCGTAGCCGGCCTGCGCGCTGCGCCCGCAGGCGACCGCATTGACTGTGATTCCGCGCGTGCCGAAGATGCCGGCCTGCCCGGCAACCCAGCTCGACAGGGCGGCCTTGATCGCGGCATCGACGCTGCCCGCCGGGGGGTTCTCCGTCACCACGCCGATGATGGAGCCGCCCGAGCGCAGATGGTCGCCCACTGCCTGCACGGTCAGTACCACCGACAGCACCGTCGCGTCGAGGGCGTTTCGCCACGCGTGCGCGGTGTCGGCGATCGAGTAGGTACGCGGGTCGGCGGCGTCCCAGGACGGCGCCGGTACGTGGACGATGGTGTCGAGATGCTGGGGGAAAAGTCCACGGGCCTCGTCGAGGCCGGCCGGGTCGGTGGTGTTGCAGACGATTGCGTCTGCGTCGAGTTCTTTTGCGGCGATCTCGACCTCGCCGCGGCGTGCGCCCACCAGTGTCACCTTGTGGCCGGCATCGCGGAAAGCCTCGGCAACTGTGCGCCCCACTTCGGTGTCCCCGCCGGTGACCAGCACGTCCACTGCCATGACCTCCTCGTGTTCACCGTCGAACCCACACCCGGCTCTCATGCCCGCGGACCTGGTTCCGGCGCCTGCGATGAACGTATGTTACTGGACGGTAGCTAGCCGGTGAAACCCCGGACGCCGGGACTCGCGGACGATGTGGATCGTTACTCGGCCGTCACGCTTGCAAACGGCCCGGGCCGGCCCTCGCCGGTTATGGTTCACGCCGGCCTTCACCCGGATCGGCGGGCAGTTCACGACCGACAACCCAGGCGATGTCGCCGATTTGGAGTTCGCCGGTTCGTCCGAACTGGCGACGCAGCTGACCCTGGGCGCCACCGCCGACGTCTTCGCCTCAGCGGACGCCGTGCAGATGGACACGGTCGCCAAAGCGGGACTGCTGGCCGGCGGTCAGGCGAACGTCGCCTCGAACACGCTGGTGATTGTCACTGCTCCCGGGAACCCGCAGAAGATCGGGAGTTTCGCCGGGCTGACCAGGCCCGGCCTGAACGTGGTCATCTGCCAACGACCGGTGCCGTGCGGTTCGGCGGCTCGGCGCATCGAGGACGCGACCGGCGTGCACCTGACGCCGGTCAGCGAGGAACTCAGCATCACCGACGTCCTCGGCAAGGTCACCTCGGGACAGGCCGACGCCGGGCTGGTCTATGTCTCCGACGCCACGAACGCCTGAGACGCGGTGTCAACCGTCGATTTTCCCGAGGCCGCCGCCGCGGTCAACATCTATCCCATCGCGGTGCTGAAGAAGGCGCCGCATCCCGCGGCGGCGAGGCGGTTCGTCGACCTGGTGATGTCGAGTCCCGGCCAGCAGGTTCTGGCCCAGTCGGGATTCGCGAAGCCCTGACCTCCGACCGTGTCTTCCTCCACAAACCTGCCGCGCTGGGTGTATGTCCCGGCCGCGGCGGGGCTCGTCTTCGTGGTCTTGCCGTTGCTGGCGATGGCGAGCAAAGTCGACTGGCCGCATTTCTGGTCGCTGATCACCAGTTCGTCGTCGAAGACGGCGCTGCTGCTGAGCCTGAAGACCGCGGCCGCCAGCACCGCGCTGTGCGTGCTGCTGGGGGTCCCGATGGCGCTCGTGCTGGCGCGCAGCGCGACGCGCCTGGTGGGGCTGCTGCGGCCGCTGGTCCTGCTGCCGTTGGTGCTGCCGCCGGTCGTGGGTGGGATCGCGTTGCTCTACGCTTTCGGCCGGCTGGGACTGATCGGGCAGTACTTGGAGACCGCGGGGATCAGCATCGCGTTCAGCACGACCGCGGTGGTGCTGGCGCAGAGCTTCGTCTCGCTGCCGTTTCTGGTGATCTCCCTCGAGGGTGCTGCGCGCACCGCCGGAGCCGACTACGAGGTGGTGGCCGCGACGCTGGGAGCCCGGCCCGGCGTCGTCTGGTGGCGGGTCACCCTGCCACTGCTGCGGCCCGGCCTGGTGTCGGGCGCGGTGCTGGTGTTCGCCCGCTCACTGGGGGAGTCCGGCGCGACGCTGACGTTCGCCGGTTCGCGGCAGGGGGTGACCCGCACCCTGCCGTTGGAGATCTATCTGCAACGGGTGACCGACGCCAACGCGGCGGTGGCATTGTCGATCGTGTTGGTTGCGGTGGCGGCACTGGTGGTGCTGGGCCTGGGCGCGCGCAGGCTGACCGGGAGTGACAGCGGGTAGTCGCGGCGCACGGCGCGCTGCTGGTGAGTCATGATGGGCAGGCCGCCTTTCGAGGTTGATACCCCCAGGGGTACCGTGGAAAGCAACGAGCCGCACTACCGTTGTGGCCTGGTCCGACTGAGGAGTCGCTATGGCACGAGTCGTTATTCTCGGCGCCGGCATCGCGGGACACACCGCCGCGCTGCACCTGCGCCGATGGCTACCCCGCAAGCACGAGATCGTCGTGATTTCCCCCAACGCCGACTGGAACTGGATCCCGTCGAACATCTGGGTCGGCGTCGGCCGGATGGAAGCCGACAAGGTGCTGATTCCGCTCAAACCGATCTATGACCGCAAGGGCATCATCTTCCACCAAGCCCGCGCGACCGCGATCCGTCCGGAGGGGACGGGCAGTGAGGCGTCGCCGACGGTCGACTTCACCTATACCGATGCCGAACGCAACGGCCAGACCGGCTCCGTGGTGTACCACTACTTGATCAACGCCACGGGCCCGCAACTGAACTTCGCGGCCACGCCCGGCCTTGGCCCGGACGGACATTCGTACTCCGTGTGCACGGCCGACCACGCGATCGAGGCGTCCGCGGCACTCCACAAGGTGATGGCCAAGATGCGGGCCGGCGAGAAACAGCGCCTCGTCGTCGGCGTGGGCCACGGCACCTGCACCTGCGAGGGAGCAGCATTCGAATACGCCTTCAACGTCGACAACACGCTGCGCGCGGCGGGCCTGCGCGACATGGCCGAAATCGTGTACCTCACCAACGAGTACGAGCTCGGCGACTTCGGCGTCGACGGCATGCAGTTCGAGGAGAAGGGATTTCTGCAGTCGAGCCGGATGTGGACCGAGTCACTGTTCCGCGAGCGCGGCGTCAAGGCCATCACCCAGGCCGCCGTGCACGAGGTGATGGAAGGCAAGCTGCGCTATGAGCAGCTCGACGGCAAGGAGCACGACCTGGACTTCGACTTCGCGATGCTGCTGCCGCCGTTTCGGGGCGTTCCCCTCGCCGCCTACGACAACGGTGGTAACGACATCACGTCCACGCTGTTCGCGCCGTCGGGATTCCTCAAGGTCGACGCCGACTACTCGGGCAAGCCGTACGACGAGTGGTCCGCCGAGGACTGGCCGCACACCTACGAGTCCCCGGCGTACCGCAACATCTTCGCCCCGGGCATCGCGTTCGCGCCGCCGCACCCGATCTCCAGGCCGCGAAAGAGCCCCAACGGCACGGTCATCACCCCGAGCCCGCCGCGTACGGGCATGCCGTCGGGAATCATGGCCAAGACGGTCGCCGAGACCATCCGGGACCGCATCACGCACCCCGACGCCGTCGCCCACCGCGCCTCGATGGCGACCATGGGCGCGGCATGCGTCGCCTCCGCGGGCGCGGGGATGCGCGACGGGTCGGCCGCCGCGATGACGATGTTCCCGGTGGTCCCGGACCCGAAGAAGTATCCGCAGACCGGCCGCGACATCGCAGGCACGTCCGGCGAGCTCGGGCTGGCCGGGCACTGGATCAAACTGTTGCTGCACCACATGTTCATCTACAAGGCCAAGGCCAGGCCGTTTTGGTGGTTGATCCCCGAGTGAAAGGCGGTCCCATGACTTCCATGGACAGCGAGAGCATCGGCTCAGAGGTGAACCTGCGGACTGCCGAAAGTATCGCGGACGCGCCGCTGCCCACCCGCTCGAAGCTGCGGATGCGGCAGAACCTGTTCGTGCAGTTCTGGCGGTTCGCCAGCATCAACCTCAAGATGATGCGGATCATCCTCAGCGGCCATCACTGACGCGTAGCCGGCGTTGAGCCAGTTGCAGCTTCGCGCCGTGATCGCCGGTCGCCGACTGGATGTGGAGTTCTCGGTGGCTGTCGACGAGGTGCTCGCGGTGCTGGGGCCCAACGGCGCCGGCAAGTCGACGGTCTGCCACGTCATCGCCGGGCTCGTGCGCCCCGACGAGGGGGTGGTGCGGCTGGGGGATCGGATGCTGACCGACATCGCGGCCGGGGTCGACGTGGCGACGCACGAGCGCCGGGTGGGGTTGCTGCTTCAGGATCCGCTGTTGTTCCCGCACCTGAATGTGGTCGACAACGTCGCCTTCGGGATGCGCAGCCGTCCTGCGCCCATCAGAACATGCCGTTCCGCGCACGCCAGGCACAGGACGGCCGCGCTGCGCTGGCTGCGCGAGGTCGACGCCCACCAGCTCGCCGACCGCAAGCCGCGCCAGTAGTCGGGTGGCCAGGCCCAGCGGGTGGCGATCGCGCGGGCGCCGGCGGCCGAGCCCGATGTGCTGCTGCTCGACGAGCCGTTGTCCGGCCTCGACGTCGCCGCGGCCGCGGCCATCCGCGCGGTGCTGCGAGCGGTGGTGTCCCGCAGCGGCTGCGCCGTGATCCTGATAACCCCTGACCTGCTGGACGTGTTCACGCTGGCAGACCGGGTCCTGGTGCTGGAGTCGGGCAGGATCTTCGAATTCGGCCCGGTGGCCGAGGTGCTGACCGCCCCGCGCAGCAATTTCGGAGCGCGCATCGCCGGTGTCAACCTGGTCAATGGCGCCGTGGGGCCCGATGGCTCGTTGCATGACCGGTCCGGCCGCTGCTGGCACGGCATACCGGCTCAGGAGTTCGGGGCGGCTCTGGCCGAGGGGCGGGACGCGGTGGCGGTGTTCGCGCCGACGGCGGTCGCGGTGTACCGGCACCCGCTGCACGGCAGTCCGCGCAACACCGTCGAGCAGAGCGTCGCCGAGCTCGACACGCGCGGCTCGGCGGTATTGGTGCGCGGCCGCGAGCAACCCGACGGCGCGCCCGGCCTGACCGCACAGGTCACCGTCGAGGCCGTGGCGGAGCTGCGGCTGATCCCCGGGGAACGGGTGTGGTTCAGTGTCAAGGCCCACGAGGTCGCCCTGTACCCGGCACCGCGGCGACACCCCGGCTGACGAGCGGGCGCGCTGACCAATTGTCGCAGGGACCACACGAGAAAAAGCGCACCACATTGTCAGCAAGCCACCCTTGCGTCACAGCCGTAACGCGGTAGGTTCGTCGCCATGGATCGGGAGGACCTCAACTCAACGCGCCGCAGGAGACTGTGGGCCACGCTGGCGATCGCGGCCGCGGCCGGTGTCAGCGCGGTCGGTATCGCACTGCCGGCGACCTCGAAGGCCGATCCGGAACCCGGGCCACCGCCGGCCACCACGGCCGCGCCCGCGCCCTCGCCTTCACCCGCGCCCGCCCCGGGTGACCCGAATGCGGCGCCTCCGCCGGCCGACCCGAACGCGGCGCCCCCGCCGGCTGACCCCAACGCGCCGTCCCCGCCGCCGGCCGACCCCAACGCGCCGCCCCCGCCACCGGACCTGCCCCGGATCACGAACGCCGTCGGAGGGTTCAGCTTCCTGCTGCCTACCGGGTGGGTCGAATCGGACGCCTCGCACCTCGACTACGGCTCGGCCATGCTGAGCAAGACCACCGGAGAGCCGCCGATGCCGGGCCAGGCGCCGCCCGTCGCCAACGACACCCGGATCGTCCTGGGCCGGTTGGACCAGAAGCTCTACGCCAGCGCCGAACCCGACAACGCCAAGGCCGCGGTACGGCTCGGCTCGGACATGGGTGAGTTCTACATGCCCTACCCCGGCACCCGCATCAACCAGGAATCAACCCCCCTCAACGGCAACGGGCTCACGGGCAGCGCGTCGTACTACGAGGTCAAGTTCAACGACACGGCCAAGCCCAACGGCCAGATCTGGACCGGCGTCATCGGCGCGCCCGCCGCCAACGGCGGACCACCCCAGCGCTGGTTCGTGGTGTGGCTCGGCACGTCCAACGACCCGGTGGACAGGGCCGCCGCCAAGGCGCTGGCTGAGTCGATCCAGCCCTGGGCGCCGCCAGCGGCGGCGCCGGGAGCGCCGGCGCCCGAGGCCCCCGGCCAAGCGCCCGGACCGGCCCCGGCAGCGCCGGCACCTCCCGTGCCGGCCCCCGCAGCCCCCGCGCCGGCGCCGGAGGTCCCGACTCCCGTCCCCGCCCCGGGCCAGGCGCCCGCGGGACAGGTCAGCCCGACGCCCGCACCGGCACCGGCACCGCAGCCGACGATGCACACCTGAGCGGCACATTCGGATCACCCGCGTTGGGCCAATCGTCTCCGATTCGGCACCGGATTCGTTACGCGAACCGGGTATACCGAAACCACGGCCCACGAACGTGAGCTGGGATTTGCCGGCAAATGCAAGGAGACGCGCATGAACGTCATCGCAGCTACCGAATACCTGGCGTTGAACCTCAACGGAAAGACGGGCATCGGGTGGATTGGCTACATCATCATTGGCGGCATCGCCGGCCTTATAGCGAGTAAGGTCGTGAAGGGCGGAGGATCCGGCATCATCCTCGACATCGTGATCGGCGTTGTCGGCGCGTTCATTGCAGGCCTCGTTCTTAATCTCTTGGGTGTAGATGTCAATAACGGCGGATATTGGTTCACATTCTTCGTCGCCTTAGGCGGTGCCGCCGTCTTGCTATGGATTTCGCGTCTCGTCCGTAGAACTTAGCCGTCAATGCTGGTGCGGCTCGTTGTTAGCTGCACGGCTTGATTCCTCGACGACGTTGATTCCGAAATGGCTATCTACAGACCAGCTAGGTCGAACAGGACGCTCGTCAACACCGCGGGTGGAGTCTGGATCTTCACCTTCTTCACCGCGCTGCTCGGCTCGGTGATCCTGCTGTGGCTCGTCGGCATGGTGAAAAAGACCTAGCCGGAATCAACCCGTTGCGGCCGTGGCGGACAGCGGCATGATGGACTGATGCCCTCAACCGCCACGGCGACAACGATGCGCGCTTGGCGCGTGCGCCGGCCCGGACCGATGGCCTCCGGACCACTCGAGCAAGTCAGCACCGAGGTGCCGCGGCCCGCGCCGACGGAGTTGCTGGTCGCCGTCAAAGCCTGCGGCGTGTGCCGCACCGATCTGCACGTCACCGAAGGTGACCTTCCCGTCCATCGCGACCGGGTGATCCCCGGGCACGAGGTGGTCGGAGAGGTCATTCAGGTGGGCTCGGCAGTGGGCTCGGCGGACGGTGACGGCTTCCGGGTAGGGGACCGGGTGGGCATAGCGTGGCTGCGCCACACCTGCGGCGCGTGCAAATACTGCCGTCGCGGCAACGAGAACCTGTGCCCCGAGTCGCGTTACACCGGCTGGGACGCCGACGGCGGATACGCCGAATTCGCCACGGTCCCGGCCGCGTTCGCCCACCATCTGCCGGGCGGTTACAGCGACAGCCAACTCGCGCCGCTGTTGTGCGCCGGGATCATCGGATACCGCTCCCTGCTGCGGACGGAACTGCCGCCGGGCGGGCGGCTCGGCTTGTACGGCTTCGGCGGCAGCGCGCACATCACCGCGCAGGTCGCTCTGGCGCAGGGCGCCGAGGTGCACGTCATGACCCGAGGTGCGCAGGCGCGGGAGCTGGCGCTGCAGCTGGGCGCCGCCTCGGCTCAAGGCGCCGCCGATGCCCCGCCGGTGCCGCTGGACGCCGCGATCCTGTTCGCCCC
>NZ_JBYCLC010000129.1:0-8666 GCF_057473685.1 Mycobacterium sp. TH-M116
TCCACGACAAACCGGGGCCTGCTACCCGGCGCTCCGGTACCTACCGGGACGGGACTTTCACCCGCTAGTCCAATCCAACTTCCAGGACGCAACACCCGGACAGCCTAGCGGCGAACCGGAACGGAAGCGTGACGGCCGAGTACGGGCCTTCGCCGGCGAAACCCGCGCAGCGGGGGTTACTTGCCGAGTTTTCTGCGCTGCACCCGGGTACGACGCAGCAGCTTGCGGTGCTTTTTCTTCGACATACGCTTGCGCCGCTTCTTGATTACTGAACCCATGAACTCCGCTATCTGACCCGTGACCGGTTGGTGA
The DNA here is from genome assembly GCF_057473685.1 of Mycobacterium sp. TH-M116. Lineage (NCBI taxonomy): Bacteria > Bacillati > Actinomycetota > Actinomycetes > Mycobacteriales > Mycobacteriaceae > Mycobacterium > Mycobacterium sp. TH-M116. Next base: position 313 of record NZ_JBYCLC010000129.1, read on the forward strand.
AGGACTGAAAAGACCTCGCCACTTTACCCAGCCACCCGCGGAGAACACCAAACCGGGACCGCCCGGCGTGCGGACGGCCACCGGGCCGCGCGTCGGCGGCGCGCGGGCTCAGCTCAGCCGGCGTCGAAGTATGACGTCTCCAGCATCTCGTGGACGGCTTTGGCATGTACCCGGAAGGAACGCCCGACTCGCACCGCGGGCAATTCGCCGTTGTGCACGAGCCTGTACACCGTCATCTTGGAGACCCGCATCAGCGCCGCCACCTCAGCGACGGTGAGGAACTGTGTCCTGGCCTGCTGGCCATCGCCGGAACTCGCATCCCGCGCCTTGCTGGCGGAATCTCGCGCAGATGGCCCGTTCGTTGAAGTCATCACAACCCAATCGTGTCAGGCACACGCAATGCCAGCGGCTTCCCCTCCGCTGGCACACACGCGTGCATACAAGAAGGAGAATAGCGGGACTAATGGGGTTACTGGTACTGGTGGGGGACAACAAATTCGAAAAAACCGAATTATTCTGATGTAATTCGTAGCTGTTCAGAGCGCGTTTTCGCGGCCTGAACCGCCGCGTCGACGGTGGCCCGCAGCCCGCCCCGCTCCAGTTCGCGCAGCGCAGCCGCGGTCGTACCGCCGGGCGACGTCACCGTCGCCCGCAACTGCGCCGCCGAGGCGTCCACCCGCTTGCCGAGTCCCTCGCCCGCACCCGGGCGCCGGTCCTGGTCCAGCGCTTCGCGCAGCATGGCCGTGGACCCGGCCATCGTCTGCGCGGTCAGCTCGGTGGCCACCTCGCGGGTCAGGCCGGCCGCGACGCCGGCGTCCACCAATGCCTCGACCATCAACAGGAAATACGCCGGACCCGAGCCGGACAGCGCGGTCACCGCGTCCATGTGGGATTCGGCCACGGTCAGTACTTGGCCAACGGCTTCGAACAGCCTCGAGACCTCCTCGAGCTGCCCCGGGGTGACGAAGCGGCCTTTCGCCAGCGCGGTGACGCCCGCGCCCACCAACGCCGCGGCGTTCGGCATCGCCCGTACCACCGGCGTTCCGGCCGGCAGCCTGGCTTCGAGATAGGTGACGGTGATGCCCGCCGCAACGGTGACGAACACCTGGTCGGCAGTGTCGTTCTCGGCCGCGACAGCCACCCGGGCCAGCTCCCCCATCAGCGATGCGACGTCGGCGGGCTTCACCGCGACGACGACGACGGCCGCGTTCTCCACCGCCTCGGTCACCGACGTGGTCAGCACCGAATAGGTATCCGCGAGGTATGTGGCGCGTTCGGGGATCCGCTCGGCCACCACCAGGTCTTTGACCTGCCGGCCGGCACGCAGCAGACCCGACAGCAATGCCTCGCCGATGCTGCCGCCGCCGATGATCGCGATCCTTGCCATGCCGGACAGCATCGCAGACACCGGGTCCTAGCCGGCGGCAGGGACCAGCGCCAGTTGCCGCGCCTGCACCACCAGCCGGCCCAGGCTGTCCACGACGACGTGGTCCTCGTCGAACCAGTCGTGACCGATCTCGGTGCAGGTGGCGATGATTCGCAGCCAGCCGTCGGCGGGCAGGCTGCGCAGGAACGCGGTGAGCTGGATGGTGGGCGCCCAGCCGGTGCGGTCCACGGCGAAGGTGACCGGCGCCGACAGGTCCCCGCACATCAGCGCGAACAGCGCGTCCGGGGCCACGCCGCGGGGACGCGCCCACATCTGGATCACCGGCGGGCGCCCGTCGGCGCTGGGCCGCATCGTCGAAAGCAGCGGTCGCACGTCGCAGCCCTCGCCCAGGTGCACCAGGCCGGCCAGCGGGTGGCCCGGGCCGATCGGCGCGACGTCCTCGGGGGGTTCGGGTGCCATGAGGTCGGTGATCGGATTGGCCGACAACAGCGGCGCCACCCCGCCGCCCGGCGGGTAGTGCTCCGGCTCGCCGAGGTTGACCACCGCATGCACAGCGGTGCGATCGCCCTGGGTGAGCTCGACGTCCACAACGCTGATCCGGCGGCCCCGCTTGCGAATCGACGTGACCAGTCGCATCTGCCCCGGATCGGGTGCCCACAGGAAGCTCGCGGACACCGCAACCGGCTGCACGACCGGTCCGCCCCCGGGCGCCTGTGCCTGGCACGCAATGCGCGCGGCGTTGGCGCACAGCGCCAGCATCGCGCCGCCGTGCACCTTGGGGCCGATCGCCCAGCGCTTGTCCAGCTCGCCTTCGAATACGCCGGGACCGGCCTCCCGCAGGGTCATTGCGGTGGTGAAAAGCGCGTTCATGATCTCCTGGGGTTTCAGCGCAACAGATGGGTACGAGCGAAATACAACGATTCGGCGAGCAGGCTTTCGCGGTCGCTGGCAGAGCGCGCCGACGAGGTGGAGACCTCCAGCACCACGTGGCCGGCGAAGTGGCCGGCGGCCAGCATCTGGCAGACTTCGGCGGTCGGTTGGGTGCCGCGGCCGGGGACCAGGTGCTCGTCGGCGGGTAACCCGTTGCCGTCGCAGAGGTGCAGGTGAACCAGGCCCGCACCCATCCGCTGCGCCATGTTCAGTGCGTCGGTGCCTGCGGTGGCGGTGTGGGACAGATCCAACGTGTAATGCGCATGGTTGCCGTCCAGCGGGTCGTAGGAGGGCGCGAACGCCGAAATCGCGGCTCCGGGACCACCGCCGCGCCTGCGCATCCGCTCGAGCGACTGGCCGGCCCCGAAGAAACGGTCCGCCCGGAACGGGAACATGTTCTCGACGGCGATCAGCACGTCGCTCGACGCCTCCAGTGCCGCGACCTGGTCACTGAATCCCTCGGCGTAGCGCCGCTGCCAGCGGAACGGCGGATGCACGACGACGGTCTGGGCGCCGAGCTGCTCGGCAGCCCGCACGCTGCGCGCCAGCTTGGGGATCGGGTTGGCACCCCACACGCGCTGCGAGATCAGCAGGCAGGGCGCGTGCACGGACAGCACCGGTACGCGATAGCGCCGAGAAAGCTTCCGGACGGCGTCGATGTCCTGGCTGACCGACTCGCTCCACACCATCAGCTCGACCCCGTCATAACCGAGCCTGGCCGCGTACTCGAACGCGGCCTCGGCCCGCAAGGGATACACCGAGGCCGTTGACAGACCGACTTTGATCGCTGGGCGCACAGTCCTTGTGGTTCCGCGTAGGTCCGGTGGTATCTAGCCCGACTGCAACGACAGCGCCAACGGCCCCAGCGTGATCAGCGCCCCCACCACGACCGCGATCAGCGTGCTCGCGATGTCCTCGGTTTTGCGAACCACCCGGACGCCGGCCACCAGCCCGAGAATGACCAGGACCGAGAGCACCAGCGCGACGATGCTGTTCCACCGCCACAGCTGGTCGAAGGCGATGAACAACGCGGCCCCGAACGCGACCGCCAGGATCGACTGCACGACGACCACGCTGCCGCGCCACAGCGCCTCGAGCCTGCCCGGCACCCCGGCCTCGTTCGGGCGCTCCTCGGCGGCGACGTCGGCGCGGCCGGCGTCGCGATCTGCGTCGCTTTCCCCCGCGCCGGTCCCACGGCGCTGGCGGGCGAGTTCGTCGGCGAGCGTCTGCCCCCCGAACAGGGTCGAATCGTGCAGGTAGGAACGCACGAACGCGGAGTCTTCGTCGTCCAGTTCGGCGTCGCGCACCTCGGTGTCCATGACGTCGACGGGCATGCCGGCGTACTCGCCGACCGGGTCGGGACTCATCTCCTCGGCACCGGATTGCTGCCCGGTGTCGGGTTCGTCGGCTTGGCGGACAGGCCGCGGATAGGCGCTGCGCTCGGGCCCCGAGACGCGCGCGGGCTGCGGCGGTGACTTGGGCCAGCGCGGCTCGGGCTCCGACCAGTAGGCCTTATCGTGCTGGTCTCCGGTGGCGAGATCGTGCTGGTCTCCGGTGGCGAGTTCGCCTTGCCGCGCGGCGGGGGACTCGGCGGCTGCCGCCGCGGGGTTACCGTCAGCTTCGCGTCCGGGTTGTTCGTGGTCGTCGCGGATGACCGGGATGTCACCGGTCAACTCCGCGACCGTGACCGCGTCGCTGTCGCCGCGCCGACGGCGACGGCGCCGGGTGACCGCGGGGGCACCGATCGTGCCGTTCTTGGCCAGCAATTCGGCCACCGAGATGGGCCGAGTGCTGGAGCCCTCGGTCTCGGAGTGTGGTCCGTTCATGCTTTGTTGCCTCTCGATCGGTTCGCGTTCCGATCCCCCACCCGGTCTCCAGCATCGCGCACCGCGGTCTCGACGAGGGCTGTTCCGTCGGCTTCACTGTCGAGTTTGCGCAAGATGAGTCCCTCTCGCAGGGCCCACGGGCAGATATCCACCGTTTCGATCGACAGCGCTCGCATGCTCGCCTCCGCCACCAGGGCACCCGCCACGATCTGTGGTGCTCGTTCGGCGCTCACCCCTTCCAACTCCGCGCGGTCAGCGGTCGTCATCCTAGAGATGAAAGATATGAGTTGTCTGAGGCCGTTGGCGGTGAGCGTCCTCTTGACCCGCGGCCCGGCCGCCGAGGGCGCCGCCCCGGTGAGCCGCGCCAACGAGCGAAACGTCTTCGACGTCGCCACCGCCAGATCCGGAGCGCCCGCTTCCAGGACTGCGACGCCGGCATCGGCCAGCTCGGAGTCCAGCCAGTCGCGCAGCATCGACACCCGGCGGCGGCCCGGCGGGTCGTCGGGCAGCCACTCCCGGGTCAACCGCCCGGCGCCCAGGGGCAGCGACATGGCGACCTCGGGCTCTTCGTCGACGCCGCTGGACAACTCCAGCGAACCGCCGCCGATGTCGAGGTTGATGATGCGGCCCGCGCTCCAGCCGTACCAGCGGCGCACCGCCAGGAAGGTCAGCCGCGACTCGTCGACTCCGCGTAGCACCTGGAGTTCGACGCCCGTCTCCTTGCGCACCCGGGCGAGCACGTCCTCGGAGTTCTCGGCATCCCGCACCGCCGACGTGGCGAAGGCCATCAGCTCCGCGCAGCCCGAGCTGTCGGCGATCTTGGCGAACTCCTCGATCGTGGAGATCAGCTTCTCCGCGCCGCGCTTGGTGATCTTGCCCGAGCTGTCCGTCGCCTCGGCGAGCCGCAACGTGGCCTTCGTCGAACTCATCGGAGTCGGATGACCGCCCCGGTGGGCATCGACAACCAACAGATGGACCGTGTTGCTACCCACGTCGAGCACGCCCAATCGCACGCAATCAACCTAGCCGGGCGACGATGCGGACCGCGTAGCGGTCCGCGGAGGAGACAGGCAATCAGATCCAGCCGGGCGACGATGCGGACCGCGTAGCGGTCCGAGGAGGAGACAGGCAATCAGATCCGGCCGGGCGGCATGAGCAGCGTTGTTCGACCCGCACGGATCCCGCAATTCACGGCCGCCGGGGTCCGGGTGTCGGCAGGGCGCCGGGCCCGAATCGTGGTCTACCGTGGGGTCCGTGCCGAACACGGACGCCCGCCCCGGGCAGGAAGTCGATGTGGACTTCGCCCGTGAATGGGTGGAGTTCTACGACCCCGACAACGCCGAGCACCTGATCGCGGCCGATCTGACCTGGCTGCTGTCGCGCTGGACGTGCGTGTTCGGGACCCCGGCCTGCCACGGCACGGTGGCGGGACGTCCGGACGACGGATGTTGCTCGCACGGCGCGTTCCTGTCCGACGACGACGACCGCGCCCGGCTGGACGACGCGGTGACCACGCTGACCGACGACGACTGGCAGTTCCGCGACAAGGGCCTGGGCCGCAAGGGATACCTCGAACTCGACGAGCACGAGGGCCAACCGCAGTACCGAACCCGCAGACACAAGGATGCGTGCATCTTCTTGAACCGGCCCGGCTTTCCTGCCGGCGCGGGTTGCGCGCTGCACAGCAAAGCCCTCAAGCTGGGTGTCGCGCCGCTGACGATGAAGCCCGACGTCTGCTGGCAGCTGCCGATCCGGCGCAGCCAGGAATGGGTGACGCGGCCCGACGGCACCGAGATCCTCAAGACCTGGGTCACCGAATACGACCGCCGCGGCTGGGGCCCCGGCGGCGCCGATCTGCACTGGTACTGCACCGGCGACCCCGGTGCCCATGTCGGCGCCACTGCAGTGTGGGAGAGCCTGGCCGACGAACTCACCGAACTGCTGGGCGCCAAGGCCTACGCGGAACTCGCGGCGATGTGCACGCGGCGCAGCACGTTGGGGCTCGTCGCGGTGCATCCGGCCACCCGGCTCGGCGATAGCGTCATTTGAGTTCTGCTGCACGACAATTCGGTGAAAGCTGGCGGCAGCTGGTGAGCCTCGGCGCCCGCGTCGGCCGGAAAGGGGGTGCATGGCTCCAGGGTGCAATGATGGGCGATATGGGAACAGGGCGACGCCGAGACGACGACACCTGGGATCTGGCCACCAGCGTGGGCGCGACCGCGACACTGGTTGCCGCTGCGCGGGCGGTTGCCGGCCAGACTGATCGCCCGCTCGTCGACGACGCGTTCGCCGAGCCGCTGGTCCGCGCCGTGGGAATCGAATTCTTCACGCGTTGGGCTGGTGGGGAACTCGACGTCTCCGACGACGAGTGCCGGCAGGTTCTTCAGTGGTTCGTCGACCTCATGGCAGTCCGCACCCGCTATTTCGACGAGTTTTTTCTCGACGCGACAGCAGCGGGGATCCAGCAGGCGGTGATAGTCGCCGCCGGGCTCGATGCCCGCAGCTATCGACTGTCCTGGCCGACGGGAACCACCGTGTTCGAGATCGACCAGCCGCAAGTCATCGCCTTCAAGACCGCCACGCTCGCCGAGATGAACGCTGCGCCGACTGCCGACCTGCGGGCGGTGCCGATCGACCTGCGGCTGGACTGGCCCGCCGCGCTGCGTGAGGCCGGGTTCGAACCCCAGCGGCGCACCGCGTGGATCGCCGAAGGCCTGCTGCCGTTCCTGCCGCCGGATGCCCAGGACCGGTTGCTGGACAGCATCAGCACGCTCAGCGCCGCCGGCAGCCGGCTGGCCGCGGAGATCTTCGTACCGCCGAGCCGTGACGTGATGCAGCCGCTCCGGAAACGATGGGGCGATCAAGGCTTCGACGTCGAGCCCTCCGACCTGGTTTACGCCGGCCCACGTCACGACGTCGCGACATACCTGGCTCAGCAGGGCTGGCAGACGGTCACGACGCCGCTGAGCCGGTTGCTCGCCGACAACGACATGGCCCCGGGTACGGCATCATCGCCGTTCGCCGGGAGTAACTACTACACCGCGATCCGAACCTGATGCGATCCCAAGGGAGGCGATGAGCGTGCCCAGAACCGACGACGACACCTGGAACATCACCGAAAGCGTGGGCGCCACGGCGTTGGAGGTCGCCGCGGCACGGGCGGTGGAGAGCGAAAGCGAAAACCCGCTGATCAGCGATCCCTATGCGCGGCTCTTCCTCGACGAGGCCGGCGCGGGAATCTGGAGCCTGTTCGCCCAGCCGATGTTGCCCGACGACGCCGACGTACGGGCTCAGCTGCAGGCGATGGTGGACTTCATGGCTGTGCGGACGGCGTTCTTCGACCAGTTCTTCATGGCCGCCGCACACGCCGGGGTCAGACAGATGGTGATCCTGGCCTCGGGTCTGGATTCGCGGGTCTGGCGGCTGCCGTGGCCGGACGGGACCACCGTCTACGAGGTGGACCAACCGCAGGTGCTGGACTTCAAGACCCGCACGCTGTCCCGCCACGGCGCCCGACCGGGTGCGACGCTGGTGCGTGTACCGGTAGACCTGCGCCAGAACTGGCCTCAGGCGCTCCGCGATGCCGGTTTCGACCCGGATCGGCCGACATGCTGGTCGGCTGAGGGACTGCTTCGGTATCTGACGCCGTCGGCGCAGGACCTGTTGTTCGAACGCGTCCACGCACTCAGCGCTCCCGGCAGCCGAGTGGCCACCAATGCCGTCGGCGCCGAGGCGTTCGATCCCGAGTGGCTGGCACGCCAGCGCGACCAGATGGATCGCCTGCGTGCGGCCGCGGCCCGGCTGGTCAACAACGACGTCGTCGACGTCGAGGAGCTCTGGTACCCGCAGGAACGCACCGACGTCGGGTCCTGGCTGACCGACCACGGCTGGGCGGCGACAACCACGCCCCTGGACGACTGGCTGACCCGGTACGGCCGCAACCACACGGCCAAAGATCTCATGCCGAACCTCTTCGTCTCCGCGCACCGCCGGTGACCGCGGGCCGTGGCGCCGCCCGGAGGTGAACCCGCAGGTGTCGATCATGGCCCTGGCGCAGGCCGTGGCCGACGAGGTCGTGGCCGACGAGGTCGTGGCCGCCCGCGGATCGAGAGTGAAACCTGGGCGTCGGGAGGTGAATCCTGGGCGGCGACACGCCGGTGGAAACCGCCCTGGGTGCACGCTCAAAGCCCTCGACGCACACTGGGTCAATG
>NZ_JBYCLC010000130.1:0-11481 GCF_057473685.1 Mycobacterium sp. TH-M116
CGTCAGTTGCGACAACATCCAAACGATCCCGGCATCTGATCTTCGTCGTCGAATCGGCTACCTTTTTGCGTCGCAGGAACCAGCCCTTGCAGACGCCATCGGCAACGCGTTCGACCTGGACTAGGTCGTGCCATAGGCCGGTAAGGGCATCGTGGCTCATGCCGCGGTCGAGATGTACGGCGGGCGTGCAGTGGCCTCACCCTCACGTGGCGCAAACAACACCCAGACCCCCCTCAGCGCGCTTTACCGGCAATTTTGTCGGTCATTCACGATCGAGACACCAGAACGACCTGACCTTCGCAACACCGTTTGGCCGCCATTGGCATTGGCGCAGAACGGCGACTGGACGCTCGACCGAGATCACTGACGTAAGGGCACCCAGGAGCGGCGACGACACGTCAGCGGACGAGATCCCACTGCCCGTAATCGGCTGCCAGGACGTCGTCGACGTCGACGTTGATACCGCCCAACAACGGGCCCGGGTTCGACGGGGTGTTGACCACGGCCTGGTAGAGCACCGCCATGGGTTCGCGTTGGCCATGCGACCACGCCTTCGTCTGCCAGGCCCACCGGTACCCAACGGAGCTCGAACTGCCGATCACGCCGTCCCGGATCGCCCATCCACAGACTCGGAAACTGCCGTAGACGCCGGTGCGGCCGACACCCATCACCGAGTTGAGGCCGTGAAACCAGTCGAGGGCCACGTCGTTCCAGGTGTTGGAGTCGATGTCTTCGTCGACGCTGTAGAAGATCGGGGCCGAGGCCGGCCCGCCTGCCGCGGTGTGTAACCGCAGCGCGGTCTGCGCGTCGGCCACCCCGCCGTCGTACCCCCGGGTGAAGTCCGACGGAGCGCCGGGCCAACCGGGCTTGCCGTATTGATAGTTGCTGACGATGTGCAGACCCGCCGCGCTCAGCGCGTCCGCGTACTCGCGGGTCAACGGTTTGGCTTTGAAGTTCGCGCCGGGACGCGACTCGGCCACGTAGTTGACCACGCCGTCATAGCCCGCGGCCTTGATCTCCTCCGGCGCGATCCTGCGCTCGGCGAAATCGATCAGCTTGAGGGCGCCGGCAGATGCCCTCGGAGCGCCGAGGGAGGCGGTGGCCGCTCCTGCGCCCACCAGGACCGGGGCGACGGAGAACTTGAGCAACGCACGTCGTGAGAAGGACCGCGCCTCGGCCGGTCCGCGGGACGCAGCCGAATCGTGCATCGCGCGATGGTAACAAAGCCGGCCGCGCCAGCGGGGCCGTCGATACCGGGGTCCGCGACGGCCCGCCTGAGCGCTACGGCTTGTGAGCCGGCCGCCCATCGTTTTGAATTCGGTTGTGGCTGTCCCGGTTGCCCGTAGGCCGGTCGTCGTCGCGCTGGCGACGACCGCGCTGATGGCTGCGATGGTGCTGCCGTCGGGGACGCCTGGGGCCGCCTGGCCGGCCGCGGCGGCCGGTTGTCCCCCGGTTCAGGTCGTTTTCGCCCGCGGACGTCTGGAATCGCCGGGCGTGGGCGCCGTCGGCACCGCGTTGGTCGATGCCCTCAGGTCGAAGACGGGCAAGAACATCGGTGTGCACGCAGTGAACTATCCGGCCAACACGGAGGTGGCCGTCGGCGCCAACGACATGAGCAAGCACGTCCGCGGCATGATCGCCAGCTGCCCGACCACCCGACTGGTGCTCGGCGGGTACTCCCTCGGGGCCGCGGTCACCGACGTCGTGCTCGCGGTGCCTTTCTCCGCGTTCGGTTTCGACGACCTTCTCCCGTCGGACGCCGGCCAGCACATCGCGGCCGTCACCTTGTTCGGCAACGGGACCCAGTGGATCGGTCCGTTCGCGAACTTGAGTCCGGCCTACAGCGACAAGACCATCGAGCTGTGCCACGGCGACGACCCCATCTGCAACCCGGCCGACCCGAAAACCTGGACCGACAACTGGCCCCAGCACCTCGCGGAGGCATACGTCGCGGCGGGCATGCCCAATCAGGCTGCCGACTTCGTCGCCCGCAAACTCTGAACGTGCGGATCGGAGTGCAGGTCGGCGCCATCCCGGGCCCGCGTTGCGTCGTTTAGCTGTTCGAACTATAGTCTGGACACATGTCCAGTTTGCTGTCGCGGTGTTCTCGGGTGCGTTGATGCGGACGGAGTGGGGGCCGCTCGGCGGTGGTTTTCCCGCAGCGGATAAGAGTTGAGTATGCGAATTGCCCTGCTGTCCTATCGCAGCAAGGACCATTGCGGCGGGCAGGGCGTCTACGTGCGCCATCTGAGCCGCGGTTTGGTCGACCTGGGGCATGAGGTCGAGGTGTTCTCCGGCCAGCCCTATCCCGAGCTGCTCGATCCGAGGGTGCGGCTGACCAAGGTGCCCAGCCTGGACTTATATCGCGAGCCCGACCCGTTCCGGGTGCCTCGTCCGAGTGAGATCCGAAGCTCGATCGATCTGCTGGAACTGCTCACCGTGTGGACAGCCGGCTTTCCCGAACCGCGGACGTTCACGCTGCGCGTGGCCCGGCTGCTGGCCGATCGGATGAACGACTTCGACCTCGTCCACGACAACCAGAGTCTGGGCGCCGGCCTGCTCTCGATCGCTGAGTCGGGTTTGCCGGTCGTGGCCACCGTGCACCACCCGATCACCCGCGACCGGGTGCTCGACCTGGCGGCCGCGCGCTGGTGGCGCAAACCTCTGGTGCGGCGCTGGTACGGCTTCTTGAACATGCAGCAGCAGGTGTCGCGCCAGATCCCGGACCTGTTGACCGTCTCGTCGTCGTCGGCGGCGGACATCGTCACCGACTTCGGGGTCGCTCCCGAGCAGCTGCACGTGGTGCCACTCGGCGTGAACACCGACCTGTTCAAACCGGGGCCCACCCCGCGGCAACCCGGGCGCGTCATCGCCATCGCCAGCGCCGACACCCCGCTGAAGGGGGTCCGCACCCTGCTGCACGCAGTGGCCAGGCTCCGGGTGAACCGCGATCTCGAGTTGCGGCTGGTCGCGAAGGTGGAGCCCAACGGTGCCACCCACAAACTCATCGCCGAACTCGGCATCTCCGACATCGTCCATATCACCAGCGGGCTGTCCGACGCCGCGTTGGCCGCCTTGTTCGCCTCGGCGGAGGTCGCCTGCATTCCCTCCCTCTATGAAGGGTTTTCGTTGCCCGCGGTGGAGGCGATGGCCAGCGGCACCCCGGTGGTCGCAAGCCGGGTGGGCGCGCTGCCCGAAGTCGTCGGGACCGACGGTACCTGTGCCGAGCTGGTGCCGCCGGCCGACGTCGAGGCGCTCACCGGGGCTCTCGGCGGTCTGCTCGACTCACCGGAGAAGCGCCGCAGCATGGGGCGGGCGGGCCGGGAACGTGCGGTCGAAGTGTTCAGTTGGGACGCCGTGGCGGCTCAGACCGTGGCGGTCTACGAGCGGGCGACCGCGCGCCGGGCCGCCCCCGGGGGCAACACTCGATGCTGACGGTGGACTTCGACCGGCTCGGCATCGGGCCGGGGTCAAAAGTGATCGACGTGGGGTGCGGAGCGGGCCGGCACGCCTTCGAGGCGTACCGTCGCGGCGCCGACGTCGTCGCGTTCGACCGCGACGAGTCCGAACTGCGCGGTGTGGAAACCATGTTGCGGGCGATGGGCGAGACCGGCGAGGCGCCTCCGGACGCCGCGGCCACGGCCGTCGCCGGCGACGCGCTGAGCCTGCCCTACGCCGACGAGACGTTCGACTGCGTCATCGCCTCGGAAATCCTCGAACACGTACCCCAGGACGACGCCGCGATCGCCGAGCTGATCAGGGTGCTCAAAGTCGGCGGCACGCTGGCGGTCAGCGTCCCGCGGTGGTTGCCCGAACGGGTGTGCTGGCTGCTTTCCGACGAATATCACAGCAACGAGGGCGGCCACGTGCGGATCTACCGGGCCAGCCGGCTCCGTGACAAGATCACCGCAGGCGGCCTGCACTGGACGCACGCGCACCATGCGCACGCGCTGCATTCGCCGTTCTGGTGGCTGAAATGCGCTGTCGGCGTGTCGAACGCCGACCATCCCGCGGTGACCGCCTACCACAAGCTGCTGGTGTGGGACCTGATGCAGCGGCCGAAACTGACGCGGCTGGCCGAGTCGCTGCTCAACCCGGTGGTGGGCAAAAGCGTCGCGATGTACTTCACCAAGCCGCGGGCGACGGAAATCGGAGTGATTCCGGGGTACTCAATTGCGTCGCGTTGAGCCGCCGGCGGTCGCGGGTGTCCTGACCCCCGAACACTGCCGGCAAACCGCGCAATCCATCGCCGACGCGCAGGAACCATCCGGTGCCATCCCCTGGTTCCCGGGCGGGCACACCGACCCGTGGGATCACGTGGAGTGCGCGATGGCGCTCACCGCGGCGGGGCTGCTGGAGCCCGCTCGGGCGGCGTTCGAATGGTGCCGCCGCATGCAGCGGCCCGACGGCTCCTGGCCCATCCAGGTTCGTGAGGGGATCGTCGAGGACGCCAACAGTGACAGCAACTTCTGCGCCTACATCGCGGCCGGCGTCTGGCACCACGTGCTGGTCACCGGCGACAAGGCCTTCGCCAAGGCCATGTGGCCGGTGGTGCACAACGCGATCGACTTCGTCATCGACCTGCAAGTCGGCTACGGAGAGATCTGTTGGGCGCAAAGCGAATCCGGCCCCCTGCCGGAGGCGCTGCTGACCGGGTGCGCCAGCATCTTCCACAGCATCCGCTGCGCGCTGGCGCTCGCCGTTCTCATCGGTGAGCCGCAGCCCGAGTGGGAACTGGCGCTGGGTCGGCTGGGCCACGCGATCGTCGCGCACCCGGAGGCGTTCACCGAGAAAGACCGCTACTCGATGGAGTGGTACTACCCCATCCTCGGCGGCGCGCTGCGGGGCCCGGCGGCGGCCGAGCGGATCACGCAGCGCTGGGACGACTTCGTGGTCGGCGGCCTGGGCATCCGTTGCGTCGACGACCGCCCCTGGGTGACCGGCGCGGAAACGTGCGAACTGGTGATGGCCCTCGACGCCATCGGCGAGCGTTCCGCCGCGCTGAGGCAATTCGCCGCAATGCAGCACCTGCGCGAGGACGACGGCTCGTATTGGACGGGTTTGGTGTTCGCCGACGGGAAGCGGTGGCCCGAGGAGCGGACCACCTGGACCGGGGCGGCGGTCATCCTGGCCGCCGATGCGCTGTCGGACACGACCGGGGCCGGCGGGATCTTCCGCGGCGACGGCCTGCCGATGGGGCTGCAGACCGACTTCGACTGCGAATGCGTGGTCATCGGCCCGGGCCGCTGACGACTTGTTCGCCCGTGCGTTCCAGCACCCGCAGCGATCCGGTGGCAGAAACCTCCCGGAACTGGCCGGAATCCAGTGCGCGGCAGTAGATTTGGTATGGCGGTCGCCCGCCGTCCGCGGGGTCCGGGAACACGTCGTGGATGACGAGAGCGCCCCCGGCGTCCACCCATTTTGCCCATCCGTCGAAATCCTGGTTCGCGGCGGACTCGGAGTGGCCGCCGTCGATGAACAGCAATTGCAGCGGTGAACGCCACCCCCGGGCCACCACCGGGGACCTGCCCACGACGGCGACGACATTGTCGTCCAGTGCCGCCGCGTCGAGCGTGCGGCGGAACGTCGGCAGCGTGTCGAAGAGCCCGGTGACCGCATCGACCATCGACGCGTCGTGGAACTCCCAGCCAGGTTGATGTTCCTCGGAGCCATGGTGGTGATCGATCGTGTAGAGCACACCCGCGTTCTGTCGTGCCGCCGCGCCGAGCAACAGGGTCGATTTGCCGCAGTAAGTGCCGATCTCGACACCCACGCCACCGTCGAGATACCGCAGTGCCGCCTCGTACAGGGCGCGCCCCTCGTCGAACGGCATGAAACCCTGCACCTGGTCGGATAGCGCGAACAGGCGCTCGGTCGAGTGGGCGTCGTCGCGGTTCATCAGTCGAATCTATCGACTGTGTTACTTGCTGCATCCGCTGGGCCGACCGATTGCGCACTGTCCCGCCGCCAGTCACCCGGAACCCCGCCCTGAGAAAACTTGCGGCCCACGTGGCCGGTACCGCGTCGGCACGTCCTTCCGCGAATGGGGGCGAACGACCCTGCCCGGCGAGCGGTCCGGCGGCCTATCCTTCTCGTGGTCGCGGTGCCCGCCGGGTCGATGGTCTGGACTAGAAGGGATCGGGGTGTGGGCTTCTTTCGGTTGGTGGCCCTGGACTTGGACGGCACCCTGACCTCGGCAGGTCCAATCTCGATGGAAACGACGTTTCACTGTTCGGGCCTGCTGCGGATACTTGCCGTCGTCTTTCGATCCACGCCATCGAAGAACGCTGTTCCGCTTTCGCGGAGAGCGACTGCACGCAACGCAACCATGAGCCCGCACGTCTCGATAACCACAACTGCAAGAGGAGCCACCATGTCATCGACGTCACCGCTACCGCGCGCCGCCGCGGTGTTGTACCCCACTACCGCGCGACGAGTCGGGCACCCACTGCGACCGGCCATCATCGCGGTGAACATTCTGGTGGCTGCGGTGACCGGCGCAGCCACCCTTTCCGATACAAGCCTTCCTTCCGAACAACCCTCGCCCACGACGGCGCGCGGCGTGGCGATCGCGCTGACATCGGCCGATCCGATCCTCATCGACCGCGGGATCTCCATCACACCCGCACCCGGCTGGGAACTCGTGGATCGGGGCACGAACTGGGTCACGCTGGCCGACACCGACGCCGGCGCCAAAATGCGGGTCACGGTCAAACCGGCCGCCGCGGCCGACGTGACCGCCGCGCTGCAGGCCGACGTCGACAATGAGGTGGCCAACACCGTCTTGACCAATCTGACCCCGTCGGGCGAGATCAATACCAAGACCCTGCAGGCCAGGAACTTCCAACAGGCAGCCCGCGTGGACTACACCGCTGACAACGTGGTGGGTATCGACACCACCCCCATCTTGGGCGTGTTCCTGGAGTTGCTGAACACCTCGACTCGGTTGTCGGCGTTCATCGACTATCGGGAATCGAGCGTCTCGCCGGTCGGAATCGCCGGTGTGGGCCAGGCGATGATCAACTCCATGCTGTGACGGTCCCCGGATCCGGATGATGCGCCGCGCACGTACACGCCCGGGCCGGCCGAACCTGCGGTCGGCCTCCATCCAGGTAGGGCGGTGACGTCTCCACCCATTCGCCATTGCCGGCGGGATGGTGATCAACTCGGCGCGCCGGGGGCGTCCCCGTCCTTTGGGATCGTATGGGGCGCAGAACATTTTCCCCCTATCCGCGGACGCGGTGATGTGCTGAAATCGGATAGTGGGCCGTTTTGGGCGGCCTGTCGAGGAGAAGACGATGAGCACGCCGCTCCTGCGTGCCGCGCAGGTGTTCGCCGGGTACACGATCGTTAGTTTGCTGGGATCCGGCGGGATGGGCGAGGTCTATCTCGCCCAGCACCCGCGACTGCCCCGCCGCGAAGCCCTCAAGATCTTGGGCGATGACGTCTGCGCCGACGACAGCTATCGGCGGCGCTTCATCGCAGAGGCGGACCTGGCGGCCGGGTTGTGGCATCCAAACATCGTGCGCGTCAACGACCGCGGGGAGTTCGGCGGCCGGCTGTGGATCGCGATGGACTTCGTCGACGGCACCGATGCCGCCAGCCTCCTGCGCGACCGCTACCCGGTCGGCATGCCGGCCGATCAGGTCGCCACGATCATCGCGGCGATCGCCGGTGCGCTGGACTACGCGCACGAACACCACGACGTCCTGCACCGGGACGTGAATCCCGCAAACATCCTGCTCACCAAGTCCGGCGACGGTGAACAGAGAATCCTGCTGAGCGACTTCGGCATAGCCCGCCACATCGCCGACTCCGGC
The DNA here is from genome assembly GCF_057473685.1 of Mycobacterium sp. TH-M116. Lineage (NCBI taxonomy): Bacteria > Bacillati > Actinomycetota > Actinomycetes > Mycobacteriales > Mycobacteriaceae > Mycobacterium > Mycobacterium sp. TH-M116. The sequence continues at coordinate 7,821 of NZ_JBYCLC010000130.1, forward strand.
GGCTTGACCGCCACCAACATGACCGTCGGCACGTTTCCCTACGCCGCACCCGAACAGCTGGCGGGCGAACCGACCGACGGGCGCGCCGACCAGTACGCGCTGGCGGCCACCGCTTATCACCTGCTGACCGGAACCACGCTGTTCCCGTTCACCAATGCGGTTGCGGTGATCAGCCACCACCTCACCGCGCCACCGCCCGCGCTGGCAAAGACCCGTGCCAGGCTCGCGGTCTTGGACCCGGTGCTCGCTGTGGCACTTGCGAAGGATCCGGCCGATCGGTTCGCCCGGTGCGCCGATTTCGCCGGCGCGTTCGCCGACGCGTTACTTTCCCGGGCACCGACGGAGTCGGTTCCGACCATGCAGATCCCCCTGGCGGTCCGGCCCCACGGAAGTGAGTCTGCGCCCCCTACCGGCGTCGACACGAAGCACCGACGCGGGCGGCGGCGGATTTTCGCGGCTGCGGCGGCTGTGCTCGCACTCGACGTGTTCGGTATCGCCGGCTACGCGGTCGGCAGGGACAGCGGCGTCCCGGAACACGGTCAGGCCACGGTCTCCCCGGCACCGCCGCCACCCCGGAAGGCGCAGCACGTGGAGCCACCGGCGTCCCCGATGCCGACGTCCGCTCGGGCCGTCGCGGCCCCCATGACACCGGCGCCGAGACCCGCGTCAGCGCCGAGACCCGCGTCAGCGCCGAGACTGGCATCCTCAGCCCATCCGACCGTCGCGGCTGCGCCGAGACTGCCGGCACCGCGGCGACGGTCTTCGGGCCCCGATCAGGTGTTTCTGAACCTTGCCGCACAGATCCCCGGGGTCACCGTCAACGACCCCAAGGAGGCGACCACCACCGCCCGAGGGGTGTGCGCGGGGCTGCAACGAGGGGCGAGTCCCGCGGATGCCGCCGCCGCGACACAGAACCGGAGTGGCCTGACGCCTGCTCAGGCCGCGGCCGGCGTTAACGCGGCGATCACCGCCTACTGCCCCCAGTACCGGCGATAGGAGAAGTCGGCCGCGGGTCAGGCCGCGTGGTCCCGAAGCGACCTGACGTGCGGCGGGATCGGGGGTTTCCGGCGCGGGTGGTGGTCGAGCCACCAGTAGGCGGCTAGCTTGACCCGGTCGTTGAACAGGAACCACACCACCGCGTAGGTCCAAACCAGGCCGGCCCAGCGCCACCCAAGCGGGGTCATGGCCACCCCGTACACCGAGATCAGCGTCGCTACGGTTTGCGCCGTGATCACCGCGCCCAGCAGCAGCCGTGCGGGAGCGGGCCCTGACCAGAAGGGACCGCGGGAGCGGGTGAGAAATATGGTCAGCTGTCCGGCGACCGACAGCTTCAGGTAGATCATGGTGCGGATCACGTCGTGGTCCAGTGCGAAAACCCGGTCCGCGAGGAAGAAAAGAACGAACGTCGCAATGACACCGATCACACCGAGCACGGTGGCGATGGTCAGCACGACGCGCATGTCCCACTTGACCGGCTTGGTGGAGCCGCGCACGTGGTCGTAGGCGATCGACAGGATCGCGCCGTCGTTGAGCAGCGCCAAGAACACGATCATCGCGGCGGTGACCGGGCGAAAGTTCATGAACACCACGGCCAGGGTGATCAGCAGCAGCACCCGGATGGTCTCGGCGATGCGGTAGGTTGCATAGCTCGTGAGCCGAGCGAAGATCTCGCGGGCCTGGCCGATCGCGTCGACGATCACCGACAGCCCGGGGGCCAACAGGACGACGTCGGCGGCCGCGCGGGCCGCGTCGGTGGCCCCTGCCACCGCGATACCGGCGTCGGCCTGCTTGAGCGCGGGCGCGTCGTTGACGCCGTCGCCGGTCATCCCGACGATGTGCCCACGGGCCTGCAACAACCGCACGATGTGGTACTTGTGCTCGGGAAACACCTGCGCGAATCCGTCGGTCGCTTCCACCCGGGCGCCCAGGTCGTCGTCGGTGCCGGCCGTGTCCAGGACGGCCGCATCCAAAATCTGCTCCCCCAGCCCGACCTGACGGGCGATCTCGCGGCCGATGGCTATCTGGTCGCCGGTGACCATTTTGACGTCGATGCCGAGTTCCTTGGCAGCGGTGATGGTCGCCGCGGAGTCGTCACGAGGCGGATCCGCCAGCGCCAGCACACCCAGCAGCCGCCAGGAGCCGCCGCCATCCGTCTTGGCCACACCCAATGACCGGTACCCGTGGCCGGCGAAGCGATCGACCACGCTGCCGATTTCGGCAGTCGCGTCGTCGCCCTCGCACAGGGCGGCGATGACCTGGGGCGCGCCCTTGCTGACCCGGAAAGTCCGGCCGTCGGGATCGCGCACGGTCGCCTCGGTACGTTTGCCGACCGGGTCGAATGGGAGGAACTTGTCCACCCGGGCCACGGGTGGCGGCACCGCGGCGGCCATCACGGCCAGGTCGATGACGTCGTTGTCTTCGACGCGCGAGGCCAGCGCGGCGGCGGTGAGCAGTTCGTCCTCGCCGACGGCCGCGACGGTCCAGCGGGCGGCGAGCGCGAGACGGTTCTGGGTCAATGTGCCGGTCTTGTCCGAGCACAACAGGTCGATGCCGCCGAGTTCCTCGACCGCGGGCAGATGACTCACCACGGCCTCGTGGCGTGCCAGCTGACGGGCGCCGATGGCCATCGTGACCGACAGCACCGCTGGCAGCGCCACCGGAATCGAGGCGATGGTGACCACCAGCGCGAACTCCAGCGTCTCCAGCACGGGATTGCCACGGATCAGCGATACCGCCACCGTCAACGTAACCAGGGTGAGCGCGATCACGATCAGATAGTTGGCGATTCGCAGCACCGCGCGCTGGAAGTGGCTGACCGTACCCGCGGCTTGCACCAGGGCGGTGGTCTTGCCCATGTACGACGAGACCCCGGTGGCGCATACCAGCGCATCGGCCTCGCCGCGCACCACCACCGATCCGGAGAACAAGGCCTCGCCCCGTCCGCGGCTCACGGCCAGCGACTCGCCGGTCAGTGCCGACTGGTCCACCTCGAGGGTGACGTCGTCGAGAATCCTCAGGTCGGCGGGCATCACATCGCCGAGGCGCACCCGCGTGACGTCGCCGGGAACCAGTTCGCGCACCGCAACCGTCGCCCATGCGCCGTCACGCAATACCCGCGCCGACGATGTCAGTCGCTGCTTGAGCGCGGCGATCGCGTTGGACGCCTGGTGTTCCTCGAAATACGCCACCAGGCCGTTCATCGCCAGGAGCACCCCGATGATCACCGCGTCGGTCCAGTGTTGGGCGGCCACCGACAACACCAGCGCGATCTCGATCATCCAGGGTATCGGTGACCAGAAATAGCCCAGAAACTCCAGTACCGGATTGCGATGCCTGTCGGCGATCTCGTTGGGCCCGTATCGCTTCAGCCGCTGCTGGGCCTCGACTGTCGTTAAACCCGCTGCGGTGCTGCCTAATTCGGCGAGCAGCTGCGGCAGCGGCAACTCGGCCAGTTTGTCCTCGGCCTGTGTCAACCCGGTCTCCCTCATGGTCCGTCACGCGTCGAGTTCATGGTTGCACCGGTCCCCATAGACCCAGATAGAGTCAAACGCCCCCTACCGGATGGACCTTGTCCGGGTCTGCGGATGAGAATCGCGGCGCGGCGTCATGTGAACTGACGGTTTTCGGTGTTCCTCCAGATCGGGATCGATGGGCCTGCCGC
>NZ_JBYCLC010000131.1:0-3304 GCF_057473685.1 Mycobacterium sp. TH-M116
AACCCGCGCCGGGCGACTAGTCGGCGCGGCGGGCCTCGGCGTCGTCGACAGCGGAGATGGCGCGCTGGGCCGACCTGTAGGCCGCGTACGTGACCAACGCGGCCAGCGCTGTCAACGGCCAGCCCATCCCGATCCGGGCCACGCCCAGCCAACCGGTCTGACCGGCCTCGTAGAGCTGCCGCTGTACGAGGAACCTGGCGCCGAACACCAGCACCCAGCACAGGGACGCGACATCGAAGGCGTACACCGCCCGGGGTACGCCACGCCAGTTGTGCCGGCGCCCGCCGGCCCAGCTGGCCAGGTAGCCCACCAGCGGCCGGCGCGCCAGAACCGACACCGAGAACACGACCGCCCACAGCGCCGACGTCCAGATGCCGAGCAGGAAGTAGCCCTTGGACTCCCCCACGACATAGGCGATCAGTGCGCACACGCCGACACCCGCGAAGCCGGAGAATGCCGGTTGCATGGATTCGCGCCGCATGAACCGCCATGCCAGCACCAGCGCGGACACGCCCAAGGCGGAGGCGATTGCGGGCAGCAGCCCGAACAGGGTGGAGGCGAGCACGAAGGTGACCACCGGCAGCGACGAGTAGACAACACCGCCGACCCCGCCCAGCTGCGCCAGGAGGCGTTCGGCCCCGCTACCCCCGGTGTTGTCGTCGCGGTCCTTCGGGCCGATCGGGTCGGCTACCTCTTCGTCGGAGACGGTCACCGCTGAATTTCGTAGTGCGGGTTGTAGATCGCCTTGGCGCCGTTCTCGAGCTTGCCCACCCGGCCCCGCACCCGCAGCGTGCGGCCGGAGTCGATACCGGGAATTCGGCGTTGCCCCAGCCACACGAGGGTGACGGTGTCGGTGCCGTCGAACAACTCGGCGCGCACGCCGCCCGAGCAGCCCTTGCCGTTGGTCTCCACGCTGCGCAGTGTGCCGACCATCGTGACCTCCTGGCCACGCTCGCAATCGATCACACGCTGCGCACCGGTACTCACGACCTCGTCGGACAACTCCTCGCAGTCGCGCTGCTCCGGATGCTCCGTCAACCGACGGGTGAACCGGCGCAAATACCCTTGGGCCCCCATGGCCGCTCCTGACAATGCTGGTGGCGCTTTCCGTTATGCCAACGGACACCGTAGACCCGTTGGTTCCCCCGCGCCAGCCGGACCGAACCCCGTGTCGGAACCGCCGCCACGGCCGGGCAGTATCGGGACGGTGGGTGTCGATCTGCGCGGTGTCACGACCGTGTTGCTGCCGGGAACCGGCTCCGACGACGACTACGTGCGCCGGGCGTTTTCCGGCGCGTTGGACGAGCTCGGAGCGGTGCTGGTGACTCCGCCCCCACGGCCGGAGCGATTGATCGAGGGCTATTTGTGCGCGCTGGACGACGCCGCGCCGACGGGCCTGGTCTGCGTCGGCGGCATCTCGATCGGCGCCGCGGTGGCAACCGCCTGGTCGGTGGCGCACCCGGATCGCACGGTCGCCGTGCTGGCCGCGCTGCCGGCCTGGACCGGGGCACCCGGGTCCGCGCCAGCCGCACTGGCGGCACAGTATTCGGCGGCGCGGCTGCGTAGCGACGGATTGGCAGCGTCGACGACGCAGATGCGGTCGTCCAGCCCACCCTGGCTCGGCAACGAGCTCGCCCGGTCGTGGCAGGCCCAGTGGCCGCAATTGCCCGCCGCGATGGACGAAGCGGCGGGCTACGTCGCACCCAGCCGCGCCGACCTCGCCCGGTTGACCGCCCCACTGGCGGTGGTCGCCGCCGTCGACGACCCCATCCATCCGCTGCAGGTGGCCGTGGAATGGGTCTCCGCCGCGCCACGCGCGGCCCTGCGGACGGTGACGCTGGCCCAGTTCGGCGCCGACACCGCCGAGTTGGGCGCGGCCTGCCTGGCCGCGCTGGGCGACCTGTGAGCAGCGCCAGTCCGGGTCAGCCGCCGCTTGTCGACCGCAGCTGCTGCATGGCCGATCCCTGGGCACTGCGGCGTTCCGCGGGCCCGTCGGGCGCCTGCTGCTGGGCCCGCTGCGCGGCGGCGGCCTCCCGCAGCTGAGCGACCATCGGCTCGGGCAGCTGAACCGCCAACGGGGTCCGCACCGGCAGCGGCGTATCGCCGCGGCGAACCACCGTGTCCGCCAACGCCGCGCGCGCCTCCCGGTCCAACTCCTCGATGGTCTCGTGCGTGCCGTTCACCACGCAGCGGATCATCCAGCGGTAACCCTCGACCCCGATGAAACGCACCACGCCGGTGGCCGTGCCGACCACTTCCCGGCCCCACGGGCCGTCCTGGATGCTGACCTTGGCCGAGTCGTTGCGCAGCGACTCCGCGAGCTCGGCGGCCACCTCCCGCCACAGACCGCCCGTCTTGGGCGCCGCGTAGGCCGCGATGGTGAATCGACCACGGGGTGTGACGACCCACACGGCGCTGGGAACACCGGATTCGGTCAGCTCGACCTGCAGCTGGCCGCCGGCGGGCATCGGGATGAGCACCGAACCCAGATCGAGTCGGGCCACCTCGGCGATCGACGGGTCATCGAAGTCGTCGATGTCGAACGGGCCCTCGAGTGCGCCCGGCTCGTCGGAGACCGGCTCGTCGGAAGACCGCGCGTCGGCGGGCTGTTCCGATTCCACGGCGGCATCGTCTTTGCCGCGTTTACCTGAGCGCCTGCCGAATACCGCCATCAGCGCCCCTCCTCCTCATCGCTTCGTCCCGCTCGCCGCTTCGCGGCTGGGAGGTGCCCCCACTGCATCATCGCCGGTGGTCACAGACTCGCATGCCCCCCGGAAGATCCGTGACCGCCGTCGCCACGCGATGTCTCGGCCAGCCCGGCCTCGTCGAACGACGCGACCTCCACCAGCTCCAACAGTTCCACCCGCTGCACCAGGAGTTGGGCGATGCGATCTCCGCGATGCACGACGATGGGTTCGGCGGGATCGAGATTGATCAGCGAGACCTTGATCTCACCGCGATAACCGGCGTCGATGGTGCCCGGGCTGTTGACGATCGAAAGCCCCACCCGCGCCGCCAATCCCGAGCGGGGGTGGACCAGCCCAACCATGCCCACCGGGATGGCGACCGCCACGCCCGTCCCCACCAGCGCACGGTGGCCGGGATCGAGCGTGACGTCCTGTGCGCTGTAGAGGTCTACGCCGGCGTCGCCATGGTGAGCGCGCGAGGGCACCGGCAGTTCGGGGTCGAGGCGAACGATCGCCAGAAGGGTCGGCACGGGGGCACAGATTACCCTTGACCGCGTGTCTGGAACGCGCACAGCGCCCCGCAGCGTGCGGTATCGCGAGCGGCTGTGGGTCCCGTG
>NZ_JBYCLC010000132.1:0-4278 GCF_057473685.1 Mycobacterium sp. TH-M116
CTCGGGCTCGGCCTCCCAGAAGTCGCCGGCCGGGCTGACCTCGGTGACGACCTTGCCCGGCCACAGGCCCGAGGCGTCGACGTCGGCGATGGTCTCCTGCGCGATCCGCTGCTGCTCGTCGTCGAGGTAGAAGATGGCCGAGCGGTAGCTGGGGCCCAGGTCGTTGCCCTGGCGGTTCGTCGTTGTGGGGTCGTGGATCTGGAAGAAGAACTCCAGGATGGTGCGGTAGTCGGTGACGGCGGCGTCGTAGACGATCTCGATCGCCTCGGCGTGGGTGCCGTGGTTGCGGTAGGTGGCGTTGGCGACGTCGCCGCCGGTGTAACCGACGCGGCTGGAGACGACGCCGGGCTGCTTGCGGATCAGGTCCTGCATGCCCCAGAAGCAGCCGCCGGCGAGGATGGCCTTCTCGGTCGTCATAGCTTGTCCTCCTTGGGCTTGCGCTCCTCGGGAACCGATAACCTTGCCCAGGTTACACTCCGGCGATGACGTGCAACGGCGCGAAGAAGCCCTCGTGACCACGCGTGAATTCTCCCGGGCCGAGCTCTCGGCCGCCTTCGACAAGTTCGAGGCGAGGGTCGCCCGGGCCGCCGAGACGCGGGACTGGGACGCCTGGGTCGAGCAGTACACCCCCGACGTGGACTACATCGAGCACGCGATGGGCACCATGCGCGGCCGCGACGAGGTCCGCACCTGGATCCAGCGGACGATGACCACGTTCCCGGGCAGCCACATGGTCGCGTTCCCCTCGCTGTGGTCGGTCGTCGACGAGTCCACGGGCCGGGTCATCTGCGAGCTGGACAACCCGATGCGCGACCCCGGCGACGGGACCGTCATCAGCGCCACCAACATCTCCATCGTCACCTACGCCGGCGACGGCCAATGGTGCCGTCAGGAAGACATCTACAACCCGCTGCGCTTCCTGAAGGCCGGCATGACGTGGTGCCGCAAGGCGCAGGCCCTGGGCACCCTCGACGAGGACGCCGCGCGCTGGATGCGGCAGAACGGGGACCGCCGGTGAGCGCCAAACCGAAGCTGGTGATCGGCGCCAACGGCTTCCTGGGCTCCCATGTCACCCGCCTGCTCGTCGCCGAGGGCAACGATGTCCGGGCGATGGTGCGCCCGAACGCCAACACCCGCGCCATCGACGACCTCGAGCTCTCCCGCTTTCACGGCGACGTGTTCGACACCGCGACGCTGCAGCAGGCCATGGACGGCGTCGACGACGTCTACCACTGCGTCGTCGACACCCGCGCGTGGCTGCGCGACCCCTCACCGCTGTTCCATACCAACGTCGAAGGACTGCGCAACGTCCTCGACGTCGCTGCCACAGCCGACCTGCGCAGGTTCGTCTTCACCAGCACCTACGCAACGGTGGGCCGGCGCCACGGGCACGTGGCCACCGAGGACGACGTGATCGCCGCGCGGGGGCTGACGCCCTACGTCCAGTCCCGCGTGCAGGCCGAGGACCTGGTGATGAACTATGTCGCCGAGGCCGGGCTGCCCGCGGTGGCGATGTGCGTCTCGACGACCTACGGCAGCGGCGACTGGGGCCGCACCCCGCACGGCGCGTTCATCGCGGGCGCGGTGTTCGGCAAGCTGCCCTTCCTGATGAACGGCATCTCGCTCGAGGTCGTCGGCGTCGACGACGCCGCCGCGGCAATGATCCTGGCCGCCGGACGCGGTCGCATCGGCGAGCGCTACCTGGTCTCGGAGAAGATGATCGCGCTCGACGACGTCGTGCGGATCGCCGCCGACGAGGCCGGGGTGCCGCCGCCGCGGCGCTCGGTCTCGGTGCCCGTGCTCTACGCGATGGCCGCGCTGGGCAGCTTGCGGGCCCGGCTCAGCGGCAAGGACGCCGAGCTCAGCCTCGCCTCGGTGCGCATGATGCGCGCCGAGGCCCCTGTCGACAGCAGCAAGGCGAAGCGCGAACTGGGTTGGCAGCCGCGCCCGGTCGAGGAGTCGATCCGGGAGGCCGCGCGGTTCTGGGCGGCGATGCGCACGCCGAAGAACCAGAGCACCATCGCCCCGCACGACTAGTCGCGCCTAGGCTCGGTGGGGGCCGTGCACCACGCACACTCGCAAGGAGGTAACGACCATGAGCCACCCCGAAATCAAGGAGCCCAGCGCCGGGCACCCGATCACGATCGAGCCCACCCCGGGGCGGGTGCAGGTGCGCGTCAACGGCGAGCTGATCGCGGACACCACCGCGGCGCTGCAGCTGCGCGAGGCCAGTTTGCCTGTCGTGCATTACATTCCGATGGACGACGTGGTCACCGAAAAGCTGATCCGCACTGACACCAGTACCTACTGCCCCTTCAAGGGGGAGGCCGGCTACTACAGCGTGAGCACCGGCCCCGGGGACACCGTCGTCGACGTGATCTGGACCTACGAAAAGCCCTACCCCGCCGTCGCGGCCATCGCCGGACATGTCGCGTTCTACCCCGACAAGGCCGACATCAGCGTGTCCGCTCAGTAGGGGACCCACCCCGGCATCGCCGCGGCCTGCGCGCGGGTGTCGCTGTAGAGGCGCATCGAGACGATCAGCCCCTCGCGGGTGTCCACAATGCACACGAACGGACTGTCGTAGGCGATGCCGTCGGTGGTGGTGCCGGTGGCCTGCGCCTCCACCACCACCGTGTCGCCCTCGTTGACGCAGCGCACCAGGTCGACGGTGACCTCGAGGTCGCGTTTGCGCCGTTCGATCGCCCGCCGGAACGTCTCTTTGTCGCAGGACGTGCGGGTATACAGGGTCCAGTAGGTGAAGTCGTCGCTCAGCAGCGAGAAGCCCTCGTCCAGATCGCCGCCTTCGCTGGTGCTCTGGAAGAACATCCAGGCCAGTTCGCCCTGCGGATCGTCGAACGGCGTCGTCACATCGCAATAGTGTCCTGGGGACGCTCGACGGTCAATCGAGCCGGCGTCGCCGGGATCGGAGGAAACACGTGCGAAGCGAGCGCACCGTCGCGTTCCCGGGGCCGCTCGACTTCACGACCACCCTGGCCCCGCTGCGGCGAGGTCCCGGCGACCCGTGCTTCCAGGTCATGGGCGACGGCACCGTGTGGCGGGCCTGCCTGCTGCCCGCCGGCCCCGTCGCCGCCCGGATCGTGCGATCGTCGCCGAACTCGGTGCACTGCGTGGCGTGGGGCGCCGGGGCGCCGCAGTTCGTCGAGATGCTGCCCGCGATGCTGGGCGCCGACGACGACGCCTCGGACTTCGTGCCGAGCGACCCGACGGTCGCGGCCGCGCACCGACGGGTCCCGCACCTGCGCCTGGGCCGCACCGGTCAGGTCCTGGAGGCCTTGATCCCGGCCGTCATCGAGCAGCGGGTCCCCGGCGCCGACGCGTTCCGGTCGTGGCGTCTGCTGGTGTCGCGGTTCGGCACGCCGGCCCCGGGTCCGGCGCCGCCCGGCATGCGGGTCCCGCCCCCGGCCGAGATCTGGCGCGGCATCCCGTCGTGGGAGTTCCACCGCGCCAACGTCGACCCCCGGCGCGCGCAGACGGTGGTGTCGTGCGCACGCCGGGCCGACTCGCTGGAACGTCTGGCGTCGCGCCCGGCGGCGCAGGCGCGTGCGGCGCTCACCTCGCTGCCGGGCGTCGGGGTGTGGACCGCGGCCGAGACCGCACAGCGGGTGTTCGGTGACGCCGATGCGCTGTCGGTGGGCGACTACCACGTGTCGAAGATGATCGGCTGGACGCTGCTGGGCCGCCCGATCGACGACGCGGCGATGCACGAGTTGCTGGAGCCGATGCGGCCCCACCGCCATCGGGTGGTCCAACTGCTGTATGCCAGCGGGCTGGCCCGCGAACCGCGCCGCGGGGCGCGGCTGCCGGTGCAGCACATCAGCGGACTGTGATGCGCCGGGATTACCCGCGGGCCGGGTCGGGTACCCGTCGGGGAACGTGACCGTGTGCGAACGCAGGGGAGAAATCGAATGACACAGTTCACCATTCCGGGACTGACCGACAAGCAGGGGGCGCGGCTCGCCGAACTGCTGCAGAAGAAGCTGAGCACCTACAACGATCTGCATCTGACGCTCAAACACATTCACTGGAACGTGGTGGGCCCCAACTTCATCGGGGTGCACGAGATGATCGACCCGCAGGTGGAGGCGGTGCGGGGCTACGCCGACGAGGTCGCCGAGCGCATCGCCGCCCTGGGGGCGTCTCCGCAGGGCACGCCGGGGGCGATCGTCAACGACCGCACGTGGGACGACTACTCGGTGGGGCGCGACTGTGTGCAGGCCCATCTGGCGGCGCTGGACCTCGTCTACACCGGCGTGA
>NZ_JBYCLC010000133.1:0-3322 GCF_057473685.1 Mycobacterium sp. TH-M116
GTCTTCGACGAATACCTCGTCACCAATGCCGAAATGCGGGCGTTCTTCGAGTTTCAGAACCAGTACGCGCTGGAATGGCGCTACCGGGCCTGGGGCCTCGAAGCCATGGAGATGAACCTCGAGATGGTTGTGTCGCCGTGGAAGCGCATGGCGTATTACCTGTTGTGGATCGCCGGCTATTGGGTGGCAGGCGACGGCAGCTACGTCTGGAAGTTCTACGGCAAGCGGTTTTGGCGCTTCTGGCTGGGCGCACCGGTCGGCGACATCCTCTTCATGCTCGGCGCCGCCGGACAACGCAAGTCGGTCAGCCTGGAGATCACCGGCCTGGGGAAGTTGGACCGTACTCGCCCGCTCGACCAGAACGGCCGATGAATCAGAAGATGACTCCGTTACCCGCAGTTAAGGATGGTGCCCGAGTGACCGACGTGAACGTCTCGCTTCCGCCTGCGCTGCGCCGGGCGCTGGACTTGCTGGCCGATCCGCCGGCCGACCCTGATGTGAGCAAGGGTTATCTCGATCTGCTCGGCGCGGGATCAGCCCCCGACGACGCGGTTCGGCACAACAACACCGGCCTGGTCCAGGCCGCGTGGGGATCGCCGATCGGATCGATGCTCTATGACAACGCCCAGGCCTTTCTGCGGCGGCGGCTCACCGGATGGCGCCCTCCCGTCGAGTGGCTGAATATCCCGGCGGGGGGCACGGCGCTGGACGTCGGCTCGGGCCCGGGCAACGTCACCGCGGCGCTGGGGCGTGCCGCCGGCCCGGACGGACTTGCCCTGGGCATCGACATCTCTGAGCCGATGCTGGCCCGGGCCGTGCGCAACGAGGCGGGCCCGCACGTCGGTTTCATCCGCGCCGATGCGCAGCGACTTCCGCTGCGGGACAATACTGTTGACGCGCTGGTCTCGATCGCTGTGCTGCAGCTGGTGCCGGCCCCGGCGGCCGCCCTTGGCGAGATGGTCCGAGTGCTGCGACCGGGCGGCCGGCTGGCCATACTGGTCCCGTCGGCCGGGCATATCACTCAGCTGCTGCCGAAAGTCAACGGGCGCGTATTCGGATTCGACGATGATGTTGTCGGAGACGTACTGGAGAAAAGCGGATTTGTCGGCGTGCGCGTCAAGAACTTCGCGACGTTTCAGTGGGTGCGCGGCATCAACGGATGAGCCCGACGCCCGGTGTTGCCTCGGCCTGGTCGAACGATGGTTGGAGGGGCTCAGCGACAAGTGCCTGCGCCGCGGCGTGCTCACCGGAAGACGCCAGCAGTTAGCGGCCTGGGTAAACTCGGCCGCGCCCGTCCGCACGGCGCGAACCACGAAAAGCGAAGGGACTGGGGCCAGGGATGAAATTCGTCCTGGCGAGCTGGGGAAGTCGCGGCGATGTCGAGCCGAACCTCGCTGTCGGTCGCGAGCTGGTGCGCCGGGGCCACGAGGTCTGCATGGCCGTCCCGCCCGATTTGGTCGGCTTCACAGAGGCGGCGGGGGTCGCGGCGGTCGGCTTCGGGCCCGAGGCGCGCTCCATCCTCGACGCGCACCGCGAGTTCTGGACGTGCTTCTTCAGCCACCCCTGGCGGATCCGGGATCTGGTCAGGTCGCGCCTGGAAATTTCGGGGCCCCTGCTGCGGGCTTGGCGGGACATGAGCACGACGCTGGTGTCGCTGGCGGACGGCGCGGACCTGATATTCACCGGCATCAATTTCGAGGACGCCGCCGCCAACGTGGCGGAGCATCACGGCATTCCGTTGGCCACTCTCCATTACTTCCCGCTGCGGCCCAACCGCCAGACCCTGGTATTCCTGCCGGCGCCGCTGCGGCGCTGGGCGGTGGCGGCGTTCTGGTGGGTGTCGTGGCGCGGGGTGACAAAGGCCGAGGACGCTTTGCGTCGCGAACTGGGGCTACCGAAGGCGAAAGGCTCGCCGCCGCGGCGGATCACCGAACGCGGAGCGCTGGAAATCCAGGGCTACGACGAAGCGCTCTTTCCCGGGCTGGCGGCCGAGTGGGCGGAATACGAGCGTCAGCGTCCCTTTGTCGGCGCGCTGACGCTCGGGTTGGCGACCGACGGCGACGAGGAAGTCGCGTCCTGGATCGCCGCGGGAACACCGCCGATCTACTTCGGGTTCGGCAGCACCCCGGTCGAATCCCCGGCTGACACCATCGCCATGATCGGCGCCGCCTGCGCGCGGCTGGGAGAGCGGGCGTTGGTGGGCGCCGCCGGCGCCGACTTCAGCAGCGTCGCGCATCCTGATCACGTCAAGGTTGTGGGGGCGGTGAATTTCTCGACCGTCTTTCCCGCCTGCCGCGCCGTCGTGCACCACGGGGGCACGGGTACCACGGCCATCGGCCTGCGCGCGGGAATTCCCACACTGGTCCTTGCGACCGACATGGATCAGACGCTCTCGGGATCGAGGGTCACACGGCTGCAGGTGGGCACCGCACGGCGGTTTTCAGCCACAACCGAAGAATCGCTGGTCACGGACTTACGCACCATCCTGGCCCCGGAATACGTCGCCCGGGCCCGAGAGCTCGCCTCCCGGATGACCGAACCCGCCGAGGGAGTCGCAGTCGCCGCCGATCTTCTGGAAGATTTCGTACGCTCCACACGGGTCGGCTGATCCGCGGCCAAAGCCGGGAGCGCAACCTATCGCCGCAGTTCACGCAGCACGTGCGAGCGCCGGTACTGTGCGCCGCGCACCAATTATCCATACCGGTGACGCGCGTCTCAGCCAGTGAGTAAGGTTTAGGACTTGTTACACCCCTGTCGAGTAAATGGACTGGAGACACGGTTGAGCATCAATCGGATCGACGATCGCAGTGGAAGCATTTTCGTCGTGGCCAACGACGATAAGCACCCCGAGACGATGGGCGGTCGGAAATGACCGAGAACCAGAACGGAGCTCTGCCGACCAACGGGACGCCCATCCGCCACGGTGCGGCCGAAGGGTTTGCGGTCATCGGCTACGCGGCGCGCTTCCCGGGTGCCGCGGACGTCGAGGAATTCTGGGAGGTGCTCCAGCAGGGGCGGGACGCGATTTCGGAGGTTCCCTCCGACCGCTGGGACGTCGAGGAGTTCTACGACCCCGATCCCGACGCGCCCGGCAAGATCGTCACCCGCCGGGCGGGATTCATCGAGGATGTCACGGGTTTCGATGCGCCCTTCTTCGGGCTGTCGAACCGGGAAACCATGCTGATCGACCCGCAGCACCGGCTCCTGCTGGAGACTGCGTGGCAGGCGGTCGAGCACTCGGGCACCGCGCCTTCGTCTCTGGCGAACACCAAGACCGGTGTGTTCATGGGCCTGGGCACCCACGACTATCTGGGACTGATCT
>NZ_JBYCLC010000134.1:0-1750 GCF_057473685.1 Mycobacterium sp. TH-M116
TCCCGCAGGATCTGGCCGGTGGTTTCCCGGTCGGGGTCGCGGCGCAGCAGCATCCCCTTGGCGAGCGAGAGCTTGTCGCCGTCGCGGCGAGGCAGCACGTGCAGGTGGATGTGGAACACGCTCTGGAAGGCGGCGCGGCCGTCGTTGATCGCCATGTTTGTCGCGTCGGCCAATTCGGTGGCGCGCGCCGCGCGGGCGATCCGCTGGCCGAGGGTGGCCATCCCGGCCAACGTCTCCGGCGGGGTGTCGGTGAGGTCGACGCTGTGGCGTTTGGGCAGCACCAGCGTGTGGCCGCGGGTGACCGGGCGAATGTCGAGGATCGCCAGGTAGTCGTCGTCTTCGTGGATCCGGATGGCCGGGGCCCCCGCGGCGACGATGGCACAGAACACGCAGGACATGTCGCCCACGGTACGGGCCGGCTCAGGTGCGCAGCGCGCCGGCGATGGCGTCGATGGCGCGGTCCAGGATCGTGCGGGTGGTCGCGAAGTTCAGCCGGGCGAATCCGGAGGCTACCGAGGGGCCGAACGGGATGCCGGGGGACAACGCCACTTTGGCCCCGGCGAGCAGGTACTCCGCCGGCTCGGCCGCCAGGCCCAGTGCGCGGAAATCCACCCACGAGAGGTAGGTGCCCTCCGGGGCTGTGACCGTCACCCCGGGCACCCGCTCCGGCAGCGTCCGCGCCAGATGGTCGCGGTTGGCCCGCAGATAGGGCAGCAGCTCGTCCAGCCACGGTGCCCCATCCCGGTATGCGGCGATGTTCGCGCGGATGCCGACTGTCGAGGCGCCCATTTTGTGCAGCATGTTGACCCGGTGCCAGTCGTCGGCGTCGCGGGGATTGGACAGGATCACCTGCGCACACATCAGGCCGGGCAGGTTCCATCCCTTGGAGGCTGACGCCAGTGTGACCACGCTCGCCGCGGCCGCCTCCGACACCGAGGCCGCGGGAACGTGGCGTCGACCGTAGACGAGGGGCCCCCAGATCTCGTCGGCGATCACCCGGGCGCCGTGCGCCGCCGCGATGTCGACGACCGCCCGCAGCTCGTCGTCGGTGAACGCCGTGCCGAGCGGGTTGTTCGGATTGCACAGGATCACCGATCCGGCACCGCGGACGAACGCGGCCTCGAGCGCCTCCAGATCCGGCAGGTACCGCCCCGAATCCTGGCGCACCATCGGGATTTCGATCCGCTGGCGTCCGGTGACCTGCAGGACGTCGAAGAACGGCATGTAGGCAGGCACGGGCAGCACCACCGGGCTCTCGGGCCGGGTGAGGAACTTGACGACGACCTCCATCCCCTTGAGGACGTCGGGGACGACGCGCACCCAGTCGGGCCGTACCTGCCAGCCGTAACGCTGCCGGCACCAGTCGGCGGTCGCCCGCGGCAACGCGTCCTCGGTGAACGGCGGGTAGCCGAACTCCTCGTTCTCCACGCAGCGCCGCACCCCGTCGCGCACGGCGGGTGCCGTGGGATAGTCCATCTCGGCCACCCACAGTGGCAGCACGTCGGGCGCGAAATAATTCCACTTGATCGTGTTGCGGCGTCGGAGTTGTTCCTCGGTCAACGAGTCGAAGAGTTGATCCTGCATGGGCCGAATATGCACCACGGCCCCACCCCCGGCGCCGCCGGCGTCTCGGATCGGCCCGATATGCTGCCGCGATGTTGCGTCCTGGAAGTTGGATTGGACTAGCGGGTGAAAGTCCCGTCCCGGTAGGTACCGGAGCGCCGGGTAGCAGGCCCCGGTTTGTCGTGGA
>NZ_JBYCLC010000135.1:0-7862 GCF_057473685.1 Mycobacterium sp. TH-M116
GCAGCGCACCCGCCGGGGCCTGTGTCCATACCCTGCGTCCTCAGCGGCGTCGCTTACCATCGACCCTCGTGTCCCCCGACGGCGAGCACCGTTCCCAGCGTGTCCGCAGGATGGTGGCCGTCGCTGCGGGAATCGCGGGTGTGCTGCTCTGCGCCAGCGTCCCACTGCTGCCGGTACGGCAGACCACGGCCACCATCCTGTGGCCGCAGGGCAGCACCGACGGGCACGTCACTGCGATCACCGCGCCACTGGTGTCGGGGGCGCCGCGTGCACTGGACATCTCCATCCCCTGCCCGGCGATCGCCACCCTGCCCGCCGAAGGCGGACTCGTGGTCTCGACCCTGCCGCCCGGCGGCGTCGACGCCGGCAAGAACGGGCTGTTCGCGCGCGCCAACAAAGACGTGGTCGTCGTGGCGTTCCGCGACTCGGTGGCCGCGGTCGCCCAGCGTTCGGCGGTCGCCTCGGGCTCCTGCAGGGCGCTGCACATCTGGGCTGACGGCGCAGCCCTCGGCGCGGACTTCCTCGGCATTCCCGGCGCTGCCGGCGTGCTGCCGCCGGAGAAGAAGCCCCAGGTGGCCGGGATTTTCACCGACCTCACGGTGCCGGCCCAGCCCGGGCTGTCGGCACGCGTGGACGTCGACACCCGGTTCATCACCGCGCCCACCCCCCTGAAGACGGCCGTGCTGGTCGTCGGCGTGCTGGCCGTACTGGCAGCCATCGCCGCGCTGGGCGCGCTGGACCGGCGCGACCACGGCCGGCTCCGTTGGGGTGCGCGCCGGCGCGCCGGGGCCGCGGTCTGGCTGGCCGACGCGGGGGTGATCGCGACGCTGCTTTGCTGGCATGTCATCGGCGCGACATCGTCGGACGACGGCTACAACCTGACCATCGCCCGGATCGCGCCCAAGGCCGGCTACGTGGCCAACTACTACCGATTCTTCGGGACGACGGACGCGCCGTTCGACTGGTATCTGTCCGTGCTGTCCGGGATGGCGTCGGTGAGCACCGCCGGCGTGTGGATGCGGCTCCCGGCCACGCTGGCCGGGATCGGGTGCTGGCTGATCATCGGGCACGCGGCGCTGCGCCGGCTGGGGCCCGGCCGGGGCGGCCTGGCGGCCAACCGGGTCGCAGTGTTCACCGCCGGGGCGGTGTTCCTGGCCGCCTGGCTGCCGTTCAACAACGGGCTGCGGCCCGAGCCGCTGATCGCCCTCGGCGCGGTGGCCACCTGGATGCTCGTGGAACGCGCGATCGCGCTGGGCCGCCTGGCGCCGGCCGCGGTCGCGATCATCGTCGCGATGCTCACCGCGACCCTGGCTCCGCAGGGCCTGATCGCCGTCGCCGCCCTGCTGACCGGAGCGCGGGCCATCGCCGGGGTGATCCGGCGGCGCCGCGCCGCCGACGGGCTGCCGGCGCCGCTGGCTGTGCTGGCGGCCGCGCTGTCGCTGATCACCGTCGTGGTGTTCCGCAGCCAGACGCTGGCCACCGTCGCCGAGTCGGCGCGCATCAAATACCAGGTCGGTCCGACGATCGCCTGGTACCAGGACTTCCTGCGCTACTACTTCCTGACGGTGGAGAGCAACGCCGAGGGCTCGATGTCGCGGCGCTTCGCCGTGCTGGTGCTGCTGCTGTGCATGTTCGTGGTGCTGGTGGTGCTGCTGCGGCGCGGCCGGGTGCCGGGGGTGGCCGGCGGCCCCGCATGGAGGTTGATCGGCACCACCGCGGTCGGGCTGCTGCTGCTCACGTTCACCCCGACGAAGTGGGCCGTGCAGTTCGGCGTGTTCGCCGGGCTGGCCGGCCTCCTCGGCGCGGTGACCGCGTTCGCCTTCGCGCGGATCGGCCTGCACAGCCGGCGCAACCTGACGCTGTACGTCACCGCGCTGCTGTTCGTGCTCGCGTGGGCGACCTCGGGCGTCAACGGCTGGTTCGACGTCAACAACTACGGGGTGCCCTGGTACGACATCCCGCCGGTCGTCGCCAGCCACCCGGTGACGTCGATGTTCCTGACACTGTCGATCCTGACCGGCCTGCTGGGGGCCTGGTACCACTTCCGGATGGACTACGCCGGGCACACCGAGGTCAAGGACAACCGGCGCAACCGGGTGCTGGCCTCGACCCCGCTGCTGGTGGTCGCGACGATCATGGTGGCCGGCGAGGTCGCCTCGCTGGCCAAGGCAGCGGTGTTGCGCTACCCGCAGTACACCACCGGCAAGGCCAACCTCGCGGCCATCACGTCAGGACTCACCAGCTGCGCGATGGCCGACGACGTGCTAGCCGAGCCGGACCCGAACGCCGGAATGCTGCAGCCGGCCCCCGGGCAGCGGTTCGGGCCCGACGGCCCGCTCGGCGGGCTGGACCCGGTCGGCTTCACACCCGACGGGGTGGGCGAGGACCTGAGGTCCTATCCGGTGGTGACCAAACCCGGCGTGGTCAACTCCGACGCCTCCCCCAACAAGCCCAACGCCACCATGAGTGACTCCGCGGGCACGGCCGGCGGCAAGGGCCCGGTCGGCGTCAACGGGTCGCATGCGGCGCTGCCGTTCGGCCTCGACCCGGCCCGCACCCCGGTGATGGGCAGCTACGGCGAGAATTCGCTGGCCGCCACGGCGACTTCGGCGTGGTACCGGTTGCCGCGCGACCTGAAAAGGGGGGACCCGGGCCGACCGCTGGTCGTCGTCTCGGCCGCCGGCGCCATCTGGTCCTACAAGGAGGACGGCACCTTCACCTACGGGCAGCTGCTCAAGCTGCAGTGGGGAGTCACCCGCCCCGACGGCACCACCCAACCGCTGAACGAGGTGCAGCCGATCGACATCGGGCCGGAGCCGGCGTGGCGCAACCTGCGGTTCCCGCTGGCCTGGGCGCCCCCGGAGGCCGACGTGGCGCGCATCGTCGCCTACGACCCGAACCTGAGCTCCGAGCAGTGGTTCGCGTTCACCCCGCCGCGGGTCCCGGTGCTGCAGACCCTGCAGCACCTGCTCGGATCGCAGACACCGGTGCTGATGGACGTCGCGACCGCCGCGAACTTCCCCTGCCAGCGGCCGTTCGCCGAACACCTCGGCGTCGCCGAGCTTCCGGACTACCGCATCATGCCCGAACACAAGCAGACGGCGGCGTCGTCGAACGGGTGGCAGGCCGGCGAGGCCGGCGGTCCGTTCCTGTTCACCCAGGCGATGATGTACACCTCGACCGTCTCGACCTACCTGCGCGGCGACTGGCACCGCGACTGGGGGTCCGTCGAGCAGTACCACCGTCTGGTGCCGGCCGAGAAAGCTCCGAACGCCGCTGTCGTGCAGGGCGTGACGACCGTGCCCGGCTGGAGCCGCCAAGGACCGATTCGAGCCCTCCCATGAGCGTCGTCAACTCCGAACGCCGCGGGGTCACCGCGAGCCTCGTCAACCGCCGGGACGTGCGGATGACGCGCTGGGTCGCGACCATCGCGGGGCTGATCGGTTTCGTCCTGTCGGTCGCCACCCCGCTGCTGCCCGTCGTCCAAACCACCGCCATGCTGAACTGGCCCCAAAAAGTGGATGGGCACGGCCAATTCAACAGCGTGACGGCGCCGCTGATCTCGCTGACCCCGGTCGATGTGACGGCCAGCGTGCCGTGCTCGGTGATCGGCGCCCTGCCCCCCGACGGCGGGGTGGTGCTGGGCACGGCACCCAAGAAGGGCAAGGACGCCGCCCTCAACGCGTTGTTCGTCGTCGCCGGCCGCCAGCGCGTCGACGTCACCGACCGCAACGTGGTGATCGCCGGCGCGACGCGCGATCAGGTGGCCTCCCCGCAGTGTCAGCGCATCGAGATCACCTCCACCCTGGCCGGGACCTTCGCCACCTTCGTCGGGCTGACCGACCCGGCGGGAAGGCCCGTCCGCGGCGGCTTCCCCGACCCCAACCTGCGCCCGCAGATCGTCGGGGTGTTCACCGACCTGACCGGACCCGCCCCGGCCGGGCTGCGGCTCTCCGCGACCATCGACACCCGCTTCTCCACCACCCCGACCACCCTGAAACTCACGGCGATGGTGCTGGCTGTCGTGGCGACCATCGTCGCGCTGGTCGCGCTGTGGCGCCTCGACCAGCTGGACGGCCGGCGCATGCACCGGCTGATCCCGACCCGCTGGCGCACGTTCACCCTGGTCGATGCCACGGTGATCTTCGGCTTCCTGCTGTGGCACGTGATCGGCGCCAACTCCTCCGACGACGGCTACATCCTGGGCATGGCCCGGGTCGCCGACCACGCCGGCTACATGTCCAACTACTTCCGCTGGTTCGGCAGCCCCGAGGACCCGTTCGGCTGGTACTACAACCTGCTGGCGCTGATGACCCACGTCAGCGACGGCAGCTTGTGGATGCGGCTGCCCGACCTGGTCGCCGGCCTGGTGTGCTGGCTGCTGCTGTCGCGGGAGGTGCTGCCCCGGCTGGGCCCCGCGGTCACCGGCAGCACGGCCGCCAACTGGGCGGCCGGCCTGGTCCTGCTGACCGCGTGGATGCCGTTCAACAACGGACTGCGCCCCGAGCCGATCATCGCGCTGGGTTCGCTGATCACCTACGTGCTGATCGAGCGCTCGATGTGCGCCTCGCGGGTGACGCCGGCCGCGCTGGCCGTCGTCACGGCCGCCTTCACCCTGGGTGTGCAGCCCACCGGCCTGATCGCGGTGGCCGCACTGGTCGCCGGTGGCCGCCCGATCGTGCGGATCATGGTCAAACGGCACCGCGTGGTCGGCACCTGGCCGCTGGTGGCCCCGCTGCTGGCCGCCGGCTTCGTCATCCTGACGGTGGTGTTCGCCGACCAGACGCTGTCGACGGTGCTGGAAGCCACCCGGATCCGCACCGACATCGGGCCCAGCCAGGCCTGGTACACCGAGAACCTGCGCTACTACTACCTGTTCCTGCCGACCGTCGACGGCTCGCTGTCGCGCCGGTTCGGCTTTTTCATCTCCGCGCTGTGCCTGTTCACCGCGGTGTTCATCATGTTGCGGCGCAAGCGCGTTCCGGGCGTGGCCCGCGGGCCGGCGTGGCGCCTGATGGGCGTCATCTTCGGCACCATGTTCTTCCTGATGTTCACCCCCACCAAGTGGGTGCACCACTTCGGGCTGTTCGCGGCGGTGGGCGCCGCGATGGCCGCGCTGACCACGGTGCTGGTGTCGCACCACGTGCTGCGCTGGTCACGCAACCGCATGGCGTTCACCGCGGCGGTGCTGTTCGTGCTGGCGCTGTGTTTCGCCACCACCAACGGCTGGTGGTACGTCTCGAGCTACGGCGTCCCGTTCAACAACATCATGCCCAGGCTCGGCGGAATCAAGCTCAGCGCCATGATTTTCGCGGCGTTCGCGGTGGTGGCCCTGTGGGCGGTGTGGCTGCACTTCGCGCCGCGCGACCGCGGCGAGGGCCGGCTGGCGCGCGCGGTCACGGCAGCACCGGTGCCGATCGCGGCCGGGTTGATGGCGCTGGTTTTCGTCGCATCGATGGTGGCCGGGATCGTGCGCCAGTACCCCACCTACTCCAACGGCTGGGACAACCTGCGGGAGTTCTCCGGGGGCTGCGCGCTGGCCGACGACGTGCTCGTCGAGCCCGACAGCAACGCCGGCTTCATGACGCCGCTCAAGGCTGGGGGGACGGGCGAGTACGGCCCGCTGGGACCGCTGGGCGGCGTCGATCCGACGGGGTTCTCCCCCAACGGCGTACCGGAACGCACCCTGGCCGAGGCGGTCCGCGAGACGGCGGTTCCGCAGCCGGGCACCGACTACGACTGGTACGGGCCGACCAGGCTGAAGTCGCCGGGGATCAACGGGTCAACGCTGCCGCTACCCTACGGCCTGGACCCCGACCGGGTTCCGCTGGCGGGCAGCTACACCACCGGAGCGCAACAGCAGAGCAGGCTCACCTCGGCGTGGTATCGGCTGCCCAGGCCGGACGACGGGCACCCCCTGCTGGTGGTGACCGCCGCGGGCAGGATCACCGGCAACAGCATCCTGCACGGCTACACCGCCGGGCAGACCGTCGTGCTGGAGTACGCCAGGCCCGGCCCCGGCGGTGAGCCGGTCGCGGCCGGCCGGCTGACCCCCTACGACCTCTACGGCGAACAACCCAAGGTGTGGCGCAACCTGCGCTTCGCCCGCTCCCAGATACCCGCCGACGCCGTCGCGGTCCGACTGGTGGCCGAGGACCTCTCCCTCACGCCGGAGGACTGGATAGCGGTGACCCCGCCGCGGGTTCCCGAACTGCGCTCCGTGCAGGAGTACGTCGGCTCCTCGCAGCCGGTGCTGATGGACTGGGCGGTCGGGCTGGCGTTCCCATGCCAGCACCCGATGCTGCATGTCAACGGCGTCACCGAGATCCCGAGGTTCCGCATCACGCCGGACTACAACGCCAAGAAACAGGACACCGACACCTGGGAGGACGGGGTCAACGGAGGGCTGCTGGGGATCACCGACCTGCTGCTGCGCGCCCACGTGATGTCGACGTATCTGTCCCACGACTGGGGCCGCGACTGGGGGTCGCTGCGCAAGTTCGACACCATCGCCGACGCGCGCCCCGCCCAGCTGGACCTGCGCACCGCCACCCGAACCGGATGGTGGTCGCCGGGACCGATCCGCATCAAGCCCTGACCCGGGGGGTCACGCCCAAGGGTTTGGGCGGCGCCGCGACACGGCGCGGCAGGGCACAAGGTCCCGACGTACGGGACTTCGGTCCCTAGCCGGGCGCTTGCCGGGGTGATCCGATTCAGGTGTAGGACCGGCATCACACGGAGGCATCGCAATGAACGCTGAACCGGAATCGCAGGCCAGGACGCGCATGTTCGCACGCGTGCTGGGTCTGTTCCTCGTCATCGTCGACGTCACGGCCGTGGCGCGCGCCTCGGAGATGCAGACACTGCTGGCGCAGTTCGAGGCGAACTCGCTGTGGACCTGGGTGACCGGCGCGTTCGTCCTGCTGTTCGGCCTGATCGTCGTCGCCGGCCACCAGTACTGGCACGGCGCGGCCGCGATCACCGTGTCGCTGCTGGGCTGGCTGATCACCCTGCGCGGGCTGCTGCTGTTGTCTTTCCCCAAGGCCTTCGTCTCGCTGGCGAACAGTATGGTCGGCGCCCAGGGATTATGGGTGTCGCTCTGTGTCGCGTTCGCCCTCGTCGGGCTGTACCTGGCCTACGTCGGCTGGCGGCCCGCGGCGGACCGGCCCATGTCGCCGGCGACCAAAGCGGTGCCGGACCTCCCGCGGGCCGCGTGACCCGCAACCCGGCGCCCCTGCAGGACATGAGCGGGCGGGGCCACGCGCCCGACGACAACACGGCCCACCTGGCCTCGCTCGCCGACATTCACGACGAGCTCGCCTGGTCGGCACACGACGCCGAAGTCGAGGAATTGCCGCGCGGGTCGGCCCTGCTGGTGGTGAAGCGCGGCCCCAACGCCGGAGCGCAGTTCCGGCTGGAGGCACCGGCCGTGACCGTCGGCCGCCACCCCACCAGCGACATCTACCTCGACGACATCACCGTCAGTCGCCGGCACGCCGAAGTCCGCAGGGACGACGCCGGGGCGTTCCACGTCGTGGACCTCGGCAGCCTCAACAGCACGTACCTCAACAGGGAACCGGTCGACTCGGCGGTGCTGTCCGACGGCGACGAGCTCCAGGTCGGCAACGTCCGGCTGGTTTTCCTGGCCGGATGAGGAGGGCTCCGATGGGCGCCGCACCCGATGTCGCGTCCGGCGACGGGGACCGGGTCCTGGTCCAGACCCTGAGGCGGGCGGGAATCCTGCGTCACGTCGAGCCCGCCGCGGCGTCGGCGTTGACCCGGCAGCTGCTCGCAGACGAATTCGGTTCGGGCGAAACGATATTCACCCAGGGCGACGCGGGCGATCGGGTGCACGTCATCGT
>NZ_JBYCLC010000136.1:0-6240 GCF_057473685.1 Mycobacterium sp. TH-M116
CTGAACATGGCGGCGACCCTGCACGCTTGCCTCGACAGCGTGGTAGGCCAGTCCTACAGCGACTTCGAGGTAATCCTCGTCGACGGCTGCTCGACGGACGCAACCCTCGACGTCGCCAACAGCTTCACTCCCATTCTCGGTAAGCGCCTGGAAATCCATAGCGGCCCCGACCAGAATGTCGCCGACGCCATGAACCGCGGTGTGGCAATGGCTACCGGGGCGTGGTTGCTCTTCCTGGGCGCCGACGACACCCTGTACGACGCGGACACCCTGGCCCGGGTGGCCGCCTTCATCGGCGAACATGAGCCCAGCGATCTGGTCTACGGCGATGTGATCGCACGCTCGACCGGTTCCCGCTACGCCGGGGCGTTCGACCTTGACCGTCTGCTGTTCGAAGCAAACATCTGCCACCAGGCGATCTTCTACCGCCGCGAGCTTTTCGCCGGCATCGGTCCCTACAACCTGCGCTACGCCGGCTGCGCCGACTGGGACTTCAATATCCGCTGCTTCTCCAACCCCGCGCTCGTGACCCGATACATGGACATCGTCGTTGCCCGATGGGACAACATCACCGGAATGAGCGGGGCAAAAGGGATTAACAAGGAATTCAGGAAGCGGCTGCCGAAGTTTTTCGGAGCGTCGGCAAGGGAGGTCTCTGGTCGAGCCCTGGCGTTCGTGAGACAAAAGGAGAACCGGAGAGCGATGTTGGGGTCGCTGGTCAGCCAAGTCCACAACCGGCGCCAGGCCAACGGCCGGAACCAGATTTCGTTCGTCGAACACCGCCGACTCGACGGTGAAGCTGTGCGGTGATGTCACCCTCGACGAGGGGCTCGAGCGGTCCGACGTGCTTGTGTTGGGGGCACCGCGCAGCGACTACCGATCGCTGGTTATCCCGGACGACAAGCGTGTCATCGACGTCTGGAACTTTTTCGGAAAGGGAGCGCAACTTACGTGAAGATTCTTGTAACGGGCTCGGCCGGTTTCATCGCGGGCTACCTCATCGAAGAATTACTCACCCACGGCTACGAAGTGATCGGACTCGATAACTACTCCAAGTACGGGCCGATCGAGCGGGCATTCGACACGAACCCCAACTACACCTGCGTGCAGGGCGATGCGAAAGACGTCGGGCTGCTCAAGGAGCTGCTGGCGGGCTGCGATCATCTGGTCGCCGGAGCGGCAATCATCGGCGGTATCTCGCTGTTCCACGAGCTGGCTTACGATCTGCTTTCCGAGAACGAGCGGATCACAGCGGCGACCTTCGACGCGGCGATTTGGGCACACCGCAACGCGGACCTGCACAAGATCACCGTCGTGTCCTCGTCAATGGTCTACGAAAGCACGTCAACGTATCCCACGCCTGAGGGCGAGCAGCGCCGTTGCCCGCCGCCGCACTCGACCTACGGCTTCCAAAAGCTGGCCACCGAGTACTTCGCCCAGGGGGCATGGGAGCAGTACGAGCTGCCCTATACGATCGTGCGGCCATTCAACTGCATCGGAGTGGGCGAAAAGCGCGCACTGTGTGATCGCGAGATCATGTCCGGCAATGTCCGCCTGGCGATGAGCCACGTCGTCCCCGACCTAGTCCAAAAGGTCCTCAAAGGCCAAGACCCGCTGCACATTCTCGGCGACGGCCGCCAAGTCCGGCACTACACCTATGGCGGCGACCTCGCCCGGGGTATACGCCTGGCTATCGAGTCGGACCTGGCACGCAATGAGGACTTCAACCTCTCGACCGCGGCGTCGACCACGGTCCACGAACTCGCCGAGACGGTGTGGCACAAAATCAAGGGCGACACCCCATTGCGGCTCGTCAGCGACGATCCATTTCCCTATGACGTGCAAAAGCGGGTACCCGAGGTCCAAAAGGCCATGGATATCCTCGGTTTCAAAGCCACGACATCACTCGATGACGCGCTCGACGAGATCATCCCGTGGATCGGGAGCCAGATCGAAGTGGGCGGCATCTGACGATCGAGGCATGCGGCGACCTCAAAGCGGAATGGGATCGAAATCGCCTGCTCAAAAACGGTCCAGCCGCCGACGTTCGCCGGCGTCTCCGTGGCGCATTCTCGCGGTGGTGGCCCCGCGGTCCGCGTCAAGCGGCGGCCCCGAGCGATCGGTCGGCCAGCGCCCCGATTACCGGTGCCAGCAGCCTGGCATAGCCGGTCGTGATGTGAGTCTGGTTGGCGTAGACCAACGTGTTGCCGACGATGACCGGGCAGCGCTCAGCGGCGCAGAACAGCTCTGTGAGGTCGGCGTATTGTCCACCACCCACTTCGGTGGCCGCTGATTCAGCTGCGATGCCGGGTTGGTCCACCGCCGTCGCCCTTGGCGGCGAGCACGCTGTCGCGTCATCGAGGTGAGCGGACAGGCAATCCGGCACTGCCGAGTGCGGATCCGGGATCGGCCCGAGCACCAGCACTTCGGCGCCAACGGTGTGCAGCTGCTGCACCTGGCGGGTCAAGCTGGCGATCCATGCCGGGTCGTAGGACGTGAAACCTGAATTGAAACCGTAGCGGGCGCCGTGGTGGCGCATCATGTCGAGCACGATCAACCGCGGGCGCTCGGCCTGTAACCGGGCCATGGTCTGACGTCGCCACCGCTGACACTCGGAGTACTCCCGTCCGAAGATAGGGTTGACGATGGGCAGGTCAAGCAACGGGCATGCGCCTTTGGTCAGGGTCTCCAGGCGCCAATGCCGCTGTTCGGCGACCTTCTGGAGCGCCGGTTGCCACATGTAGGCATTGGAGTCGCCGACCAGGGCCACCGTGGTCGCCGAGGCGATGTCACCCGTGGCGCACTCAGGCTGTCCGACTTGGTAAAGACCGCGCAGGCAATCCTTGGAGCCGCCGAGCGATTCTTTGGACTCCGCGTGGGCAAGCTGCGGCTCGAGATTCGATGGTACGGCTTCCAAGTCGGCGGATGCGGCGACCGCGGCCTGCACCTGGGCGAACGCATGCTGCACCACCTCGTCGTAGGCATTCATCGTGGAGCCCGCGGGAGGAGCCGCTACAGTCACCCTCAACGCCGTAGTCGGCGCACCGCGTCCGACCGGGTCGGGCGCGTGCAGCAATAGGCCCACGCCGACCGCGATCGCTGTGGCGACACCACCGAGCGCCAGACTACGGTTGGCCGACCGGCGTACGAATGGGGCGAATCGCAGCGGGTTCTCAATGAAGCGAAGGGTGATCACGGCGAGCCCAAGGGAAATGAGGATCCCGGCCAGCGCCAGCCACAGGGTATGACCCAGCGCGGGCGCCAAACTCCAGAACGCGATGGCCAGCATCGGCCAGTGCCACAGATACCAGGAGTAGGACACCCTGCCGACAGCCCGCATCGGCCGCAGCGCCAGGACGCGGCCACATCCGTGAGCGGGTGCGGCACAGCCGGCGCCGATCATTAGTGCCGTGCCCATCACGGGCAACAGCGCTGCAGTACCCGGATAGGGTGTGGTCGGGCCCAACCAGGTGCAGGCCAGCAGGACCACGCCCAGCCCTGACCACCCCGCGATCGCGGCGGGCAGGGGCGGAATTCGGCGCCACTGGCCTGCGGTGAGGGCCACCAGGCCGCCGGCGGACAATTCCCAGGCCCGGGTGGGCAACGAGAAGAACGCCATGGGAGGCAGCACCCGAGTGAGCACCAGCGAGACGGCGAACGATACTGCCCCGACCACGGCGAGGACCACCAGATACGGGCGGTGCGATGAAGGGGCATCGGTCCCGGTGCGCCGGCGCATACGCCCGACGAGCCACGCCGTCCCGATGATCAATTCCGGCCACACCAGGTAGAACTGCTCCTCAACGCCCAGTGACCAGTAGTGCTGGAACGGCGAGGGCGGCTGGGAGGCAGCCAGGTAGTCGACCCCCTGCAAAGCGAACCGGTAGTTGCTGACATACAGCGCACTGGCGATGCCGTCATCGATGACGCTCCGCGCGCGCAACGGGGGTAGCAGGACGCTCGCGCCGAGCATGATGACGACGCCTACCGCGGCCGATGCGGGTAGTAATCGGCGGGCCCGAGCCCCATAGAAGCGGCGCAGCCCGACACTGCCGGTGGCGCTCACTTCGCGCCAAAGCAACCCAGTGATCAAAAAACCCGAGATCACGAAGAACACATCCACGCCGACGAACCCGCCATGCAACCAAGGCATCTCAGCGTGAAAAAGGACAACGGACACCACCGCAACCGCGCGCAAGCCCTCGATGTCGGGGCGAAATTCCGATTTTGCCGCGCGCGGACTCGGTACTGCTTCGGTAGGGCTGACGCTGTCGGCCGGGAACAAGGTCACCTATCCAGGAAGAGGACGATGGGTTGACAAGTCGAGCAAGTATCACACAGCT
Organism: Mycobacterium sp. TH-M116; assembly: GCF_057473685.1. Taxonomy (NCBI): domain Bacteria; kingdom Bacillati; phylum Actinomycetota; class Actinomycetes; order Mycobacteriales; family Mycobacteriaceae; genus Mycobacterium; species Mycobacterium sp. TH-M116. The sequence goes on from NZ_JBYCLC010000136.1 coordinate 4,344, forward strand.
GTTCAACAGATTCCGGTGAATCCTCAGTTATCGTCGTCGACTCGCCGCCCTGGATGGTGTGCGCTGCGATCACCCACAACGTGCCGCGAGTGACCGGGGTGCTCGTTGGCGCCGCTCATGTAGTCGCGCAAAGTTCGACGCTGCGGCGGCGCGCATCGTCAACGTCCCGGCCCGAACGACGACCCGTCCTGCACCTACCGTCGCACTGAACCCGGGAAAATTCGTGGATCACACTGTCGCACAACAGCATCGGAAAGAGTCAGACGTCGCACCAGGACGGAAATGGCTTTCACCTCAACCACTCGGCTTCACCGATCCGCCGACGCGCCGCAGGCGCGCGAAATCTTCGAGGAGATCCGCAGCGGCCGCCGCGCTTTCGGCGGGCCGGGTCATCCGGGTGGCGATCTCGCGGGCGCGAGCGAGGTAGTGCGGGGCCAGGATGGTGCGAAGTTCGCCGACCAGCGATTTGCGGGTAACGGACGAAAAACGCCGAGCAGAGCCGATCTTGAGTCGTTTGAGCTGAGCTCCCCAGATGATCTGATCGGGCAGGGTCCAAAGGATCAGCGTCGGGACTCCGGCGCGCAGGCCCGCGGCCAAGGTGCCCGCGCCACCGTGGTGCACGACGGCGCGGCAGGCGGGAAAGGTCGTCGCGTAGTTGACGGTGCTCACCACCTTGACGTGTTCGAAGTCGGTGGCCGTGCCGAAGTCACTGGACCCGGCACAAACCAACGCCCGCTCGCCTACCTCCGCGCATGCCTCGGCGATCAGAGCGAGTGTATCGGCCGGGGATGCGATGGCTATGGTGCCGAAGCCGAAGAAGATCGGCGGTGTCCCGGCGGTGATCCACGACGCGACCTCCTCGTCGGCATCGGTCGGCGACTCCATCGTCAGGGTTCCGACGAACGGCCGCTGACCGTCGTATTTCGCCCACTCGGCGGCCAGCCCGGGAAACCACACCTCGTCGTAGGCCTGGATTTGCAACGAACCGCGTTCGGTGATCCGCCGCGATGTGGTGTGCCTGGCCTTCGGTAGGCCCAGTTCCCGGCGCTGGGCATCCTCGGTCTTTTTCATGGCGCGCCAATTGATCCATTCGCCCACCATCCATGCGCGACGGATCAGCGGCGACGGCAGGAACGGCAGGAGTTGCCCGTTGGCCCGGATCGGGTAGTAATCCAGTGTGGCCAAGGGAATGCCGTAGTGCTCGGCGACGTTGGCGGCGGGCTGCTCGAAGGTCAGGCCGGTGAACAGCAGGTCGGCCCCGTCGGCCAGCGACGTGAGCGTCGTGGTCATCTCTTTCCAGCATGCGGCAGAGATTTCCAGATTCTCCCGCTGCAACCTTTTCAGCTCTTTGCGCTTCCAGGGTGTGCGAAAGCTGCATGTCCAGTAGTTGCGCTGCGCATCCAGCAGGGCCTGCGTTTCCAAACCGTAGGCGACCGCTGCAAGCCCAGCCTCCTCGGTGAAACCGACCAGGTTGGGCGACACGGCCATGCGCACGTCGTGCCCTCGGCGCTGCAACTCCCGGCCGACGGCGACGGACGGCTCGACATCACCGCGACTCCCGTAGCATGCCAGCACAAATTTCATCGCAGGCTCTGGCCCTTCAGTTGTCATCGGCAAAGGCGAAGTCAGGGGTTTGGATCATTATTACCGGTTCTGCGATCACCGGCGGCGCGTTGGCCCGCTGACGTGGCCTCGATCCGTCGTCGAATTGGCTTGGTGCCGGGTCTCGGAATGAGGAAAGCACCGGCTGAGCTGCGATGATCGGAGTTCCCCCGAAACAATCAGGGCAGTACAAGGAAGACACCTCCGGTGCGCTTTTCGCACAACTTCGGGACCGGCTCAACGGCGCGCTGCTGGGTGTGCCGCGCCGATCTTGTGCAAGACCACGTCGCCGACG
>NZ_JBYCLC010000137.1:0-4662 GCF_057473685.1 Mycobacterium sp. TH-M116
CCATGAGACTGGTAGCTCGGATTCAAGTTTTTTCCAGCTGCGCTGTCATAAAATCTGGTGTCCGGCCGTCGTGATGCTTCCGATCGCAGCCTTCTCATAACCTGGGAGGCCCGTCACCGGCAGCAGGGGGGACGTTGTGGAGGGGAAGGACACCAGCGGGCATGAGTTTCCTGACGTCACCACCCGAGATCAACTCGCTGCGGATGTATTCCGGAGCGGGTTCGGGACCGCTGCGGGCCGCGGCGGCGGCCTGGAACGGGTTGGCCGGTGAGCTAGGTTCGGCGGCCCAATCGTTCTCGTCGATCACCGGTGGTCTGGCCGGCCAGGCGTGGCAGGGGCCCTCCTCTGCGGCGATGATCGCAGTCGCGGGCCGGTACACGAATGTCCTCACCGCCGCCTCCGCCCACGCGCAGGGTGCTGCCGCTTCCGCGCAGGCGGTAGCCGGTGAGTTCGAAGCGGCGCTTTCGGCAGTCGTGCATCCCGCGCTGGTCGACACCAACCGCAATCAGTTGATGCAGCTGGTTAACTCCAACCTGTTCGGGCAGAACGCCCCGGCCATCGCGGCCATGGAAGCCGAGTACGAGGCGATGTGGGCCAAGGACGTGGCGGCGATGGTCGGCTACCACGGTGGCGTGTCCGCGGCTGTGGCGCAACTGCCGACCTGGCAGGCGGCGCTGCAGGGCGCGTCGAACCAGTTGAGCGGTGCGGTGGCGGCCGGCCCGGTCGGCTCGGCGCTGAGCTCGTTGACCTCGGCGATCAACAGCGCCTCGGTGGGCGGGACATTCACCGGCGCCGAACAGAACGTCGGTGCCGCGGTCGGCCAGATCCGCTCCGACATCATCGGGGCCATCAACACACCGACCGAAATGCTGTTCGGCCGTCCGCTGATCGGCACGGGGGTGAGTGGGGCGTCCGGCAGCGCCGCCAGCACCAGCGCCACCGGCGCCACCAGCACCAGCACCAACGCAACCGTTCCGCTGACCATGGTGAACAAGACCGAGCCGGTGGTGTACGCCTCCGTCGGCGACGGAGCGAGCATTCCTCTGTTGGTCGACACCGGCTCCACCGGCCTGGTTGTGCCTTTCCAGGATGTCGGCGGATTCTTCGGTTTGCTGACCCAGGGGTTGCCCAGCGGATTCGGTGTCGGCGGCTACAGCGGCGGATTGGACTACCTCTACGCGACCTACAACATGCCGGTGAATTTCGGCGGCGGGGTTGCGACCAACCCGACCCCCGTCGACGTGGAGCTTTTCGCCTGGCCGACGACGCTGCAAGGATTGGTGACGTACGGCTTCTCGTTCCCGTCCTACTTCGCGCCCGACGGCGTGTCCGGCGTCCTGGGGATCGGCCCCAACGCGGGGGGCCCGGGCCCCAGCATTGCGACCCAGTCGTTCGCGAACTCATCGTGGGACCAGGGTGTTCTCATCAACGAACGGGCGAACCAGTTGGTCTTCGGGCCGGCGCCGACAAGTTACGGCAGCGGTGTCACGCTGACCGGATCGCCGGTCACCGACCTCACCGTGAACGTCGGCGGTACCACCTTCGACAACGTCCCGTCGATCGTCGACTCCGGTGGCGTGGAAGGCACCTTCCCGACCTCTGTCCTCGGGAACCCGGCGACGGGAACGGAGATCACGGTCGATAGCGCCTCGGGTCAGCCGCTGTACTCCTACACCTATGAAGGCGGCGCCAACGCGTACTACCCGACGGTCATCTCCAGCGGGTTGATGAACACCGGTTACGCCCCCTTCTCGCTGTTCCCGACCTACATCAACAACAGCGCCGACACCACCACCATCTACACCGGCGCGTGAGGTCTGTAGCCCGCCCTGGTGGGCGAACCAGGGTGGCGCGCGGCAACCCCTCGGCCACATCGTCGGTTGTCGCGGCCACCCTGCGCACGGTGTCGCTGAACCGTACCGACTCGATCCAGCCCATGTCCGCCGTCCGCCCCGGGCCACCTCCTGGATGGCCCGCTGGACCAGGGGAGCAGCCTCTGCGAGGGTGCGTTGCCCATCCCCGTCCAGGCCCCGTCGAGGTCGTCGCGGAACCGGTCCCATGTCGCGTTGACTGGCCCCGTTGATGGCGTTGCGCGCCTGGGGCCGGTTGAGGGTGAGGGTGGCGGGTGGTCGTCCAGTTTCATCGATCGATGAGCGAGCCGAGCACACTGCCGATGAGCCCCGGTGGCACGTTGCCGGGTTCGACGAGTTCTTCGATGGCCAGGCCGTTGTTCAGCGCGAGCAGAAGCAGTCCGATCAGGTCCGCCGACAGTGACGACCTGAGCCCGAGTGAACTCGCGACTCCCTCGATGGCGGCCGCCAGTGACGCGCGAACGACTCGTCGATGTTCGACGAAACGCGCACCGACCACGGGGTCGCGCACGGCCCGCGACCAGTAGTCCAGGAAGAGCAGTTGCCATTCGCGGTTCTCGCCAATTCCCCGGATCAGGCGCTCGCCCACGGTGATCAGCGCATGCTGCCCGTCGCCGGGAAGGTCGCTCATCGCCTCGGTGGCCAGCCGAATACGCAGCTCGATCTGCTGGTCCATCAACGCGAAGAACAGGTCGTCCTTGGATCCGAAGTTCGAATAGACCGCACCCTTGGTGAACCCGGCGGCGTCGGCGATCGCATCGATGCTGGCTCCGGCGAACCCGTACCTGGAGAACGTCGAGGCGGCCGCGTCGAGGATGCGCGCGCGGACTTCGCTGCGCTTGGGCCTCGACTGGACCGCTTTGACTTCGGGCATCACGGGTACGATACTCGCCAGTATCCAATACTGACGAGTATCGAGGAGTCTGTGTGCCCGATTACGACCTCGTCCTTCGCGGTGGAACCGTGTACGACGGAACAGCGAATGCGATCCCGACGCGTGCTGACGTGGGTGTGCGCGACGGCATCGTGGTCACGCTGAGCGCATCGCCGCTGCCGGAGAGTCGGCGCACGATCGACGCCACCGGCAAATGGGTCATGCCAGGGATGATCGACGTCCACACCCACTACGACGCCGAGGTGCTGACCCACCCCGGGCTGTCCGAATCGGTGCGCCACGGTGTCACGTCGGTGGTGATCGGCAACTGCTCGTTGTCGACGGTGTACTGCGACGCCGACGACTGCGCCGACATGTTCGCCCGGGTTGAGGCCTTGCCATGGGACACCGTCCACTCTGCGGTCAAAGAGCACCAGAGCTGGGACGGGCCGCGCGCCTACGTCGATGCGCTGGAAGCCCGTCCCCTGGGGCAAAACGTCGCGGCGTTCATCGGCCATTCCGACATCCGGGTCGCGGCAATGGGATTGGAGCGTTCGGTCACCAAAGGAGAGAACCCCACGGTTGGGGAGCTCGACGCGATGCGCGACATGCTCTCCGACGCGCTCGACGAAGGATTCGTCGGATTGTCGACCATCAGGAGCACGTTTTCGAAGCTGGAGGGGACGCGCTTTCCGGCGCGGCAACTGCCCTCGACATACGCCGGCTGGCGGGAGTACCGGATGCTCAACGCCCTACTGCGCCAAAGCGATCGGGTACACCAGAGTACTCCGAACTTGACCAGCCGTGCCGAGACGGCGCTCTTTTTCGCCCAGAGCGCGGGACGGCCCCTGGGACGCCGCCCGCTGAAGACCACCCTGATCTCGGCCGCCGACATCAAAGCCGACCGGAGCGTGTGGCGGTTGACCACAACCGCGGCAAAATTGTTCAACAACGTACTCGGCGCGGACTTCCGGTGGCAGCACCTCCCGGTGCCCTTCGAGCTGTACGCCGACGGCATCGACCTGGTTGTGTTCGAGGAATTCGGTTCCGGTGCAACAGCATTGAATATCCGCGACGAACTTGGCCGTGGCAAGCTCCTCGCGGACGAGAGCTATCGGCGGGCCTTCCGCAAGGACCTGGCCAAGCGGTTCGGCTCCCGGGTCTGGCACCGCGACCTCAACGGTGCGCAGATCGTCGCCTGCCCGGACCCAGCCGTGATCGGCTTGTCGTTCGGCGACGTCGGCGAAATGCGCGGGATCACACCGGGCGACGCACTGCTCGACCTCGCCGTGGAGCACGGGCGAGCGTTGCGCTGGCGCACCACCATCGCCAATGACCGCGCCGAGGTCCTCGACCGGCTCGCGCTGTCCCCTGATGTCCAGATCGGCTTCTCCGACTCCGGCGCACACCTGCGCAACATGGCGTTCTACAACTTCGGCCTGCGCATGCTCGAGCGTGTTCACCATCGCGGCTTCATGCCGCTCGCCAAGGCGATCCACCGGCTGACCGGCGAACTGGCCGATTGGTACGGACTGGATGCCGGCCGGCTCGGCGTCGGCAGCCGCGCCGACATCGCCGTCGTCGACCCCGCCGGCTTCGACGGCTCCAGCGGCCGCTACGCCGAGGCGCCCGCACCGGGACTCGGCGACCTCAACCGGATGGTCAACCGCAACGAAGGTGCGATCTCGGCAACCATCGTCAACGGCCATGTCGTCTACCAGGATGGCGAGTTCGCCGACGGATTCGGAACGACCCTGCACGCCGGAACATTCCTACGCGCCGGCCGGCGCGATCGCCGCCCGGTCACCGCGTAACGCATACCCTGGCTCGCGTGGCCGAACCGACCGTCCAGGAGCTGCGCGAACGCCTCGACGGCCTGACCGTCCGCGACGCCGCACGCCTGGGCCGGCGCCTGAA
>NZ_JBYCLC010000138.1:0-3102 GCF_057473685.1 Mycobacterium sp. TH-M116
TTCCCGCCACGCGGATACCGCTGCACGGCCGCATCGAGGTCGACGACCCGTACGTGCTGATCCTGCCCACCTACGGCGGCGGGCGGGCCACCCCCGACCTGAACTCCGGCGGCTACGTGCCCAAGCAGGTCATCGCCTTCTTGAACAACGAACACAACAGGTCGCTGATCCGCGGCGTCATCGCCGCGGGCAACAACAACTTCGGTGCGGAATTCGCCTACGCGGGCAACGTCATCTCCCGCAAGTGCGGCGTTCCCTACCTCTACCGCTTCGAACTGATGGGAACCCCCGACGACGTCGATGCCGTTCGCGCGGGGCTCTCCGACTTCTGGAAGGAACAGACGTGCCACCAACCGTCGTTGCAGAGGCTGTAACGTCCGGCACCCACGCCCACTTTGTCGGCGGGTCGGGTGAAACGGACTACCACGCGCTCAACGCGATGCTGAACCTCTATGACTCCGACGGCAAAATCCAGTTCGACAAGGACGTGCTCGCCGCGCGGCAGTACTTCCTGCAGCACGTCAACCAGAACACCGTCTTCTTCCACAACCAGGACGAGAAGCTCGACTACCTGATCCGCGAAAACTACTACGAGCGTGAGGTTCTCGACCGGTACTCGCGCAACTTCGTCAAGGAGCTGCTGGACCGCGCCTACGCCAAGAAGTTCCGGTTCCCGACGTTTTTGGGCGCGTTCAAGTACTACACCTCCTACACGCTGAAGACCTTCGACGGCAAGCGCTACCTGGAGCGCTTCGAGGACCGCGTCGTCATGGTGGCGCTGACCCTGGCCGCCGGCGACACCGGGCTGGCCGAGAAGCTGGTCGACGAGACCATCGACGGCCGGTTCCAGCCGGCCACCCCGACGTTTCTGAACTCGGGCAAGAAGCAGCGCGGCGAGCCGGTGAGCTGCTTTCCCGCCGGAACGCCAGTGGATACCCCTGACGGGCCACGGGCGATCGAAACTCTGCGGGCAGGTGACCGGGTGCTCTCGCACGACGGGTCTTTCTCCGTCGTCGAGTCGGTCATCGAAAACCCCAACGATCAAGCCCTCATGTCGATCTCACACTTCGGGCACAAAGAGCCGATCCTGTGCACTCCGGAGCACCCGATCCTGGTGTGGACCGCACGCGATGTGCCGACACTGATCGACGGCGACGGTGCCGACCCGTTCAACGGATTCGTCTGGCTGGCTGCCAAAGACATTCGTACCACCGACTTCATCGTGACGGCAGCACCGCTGGAGGGACGGTCGCGGCGCGTCCATGACCTGATGGAGTACGTCGGCGCGGGTGACTACGAAGAGGTCGATGGACTGATACGCAAGGTCAACACCGATCGCAAGCACCGCAACAAACAACGCCACCACATGAGCTTCATCTCGGTGAATCGCTACGTCGAAGAGTCGTACGATCTTGGCCTCATCCTCGGCTGGTACGTCGCCGAAGGCCATATCTCCAAGCGGTCAGGTTCCGCGGGCCGGACCGCCAACGGTATTCACTTCACCATCGGCACACACGAACTCGAGTACCAGCAGGAGTTGGCGGCGGCATTCAAGCGGGTGTTCGCCGCGGACCTCGCCATACACCAGAGCGTGACGGACCAGTCGGTGCGGATGGTGTGCAACAGCAAGGTCGTTGCGTCGTTGTTCCTCTCCCTGGTCGGGACGGGGTATCACGCGAAGCGGTTGTCCCACGATGTCCTGACGGCGGACGAAGAGTTCCAGCGGGGGCTGCTGGCCGGGTTGTTCCGCGGGGACGGGTGCAGTACCACCGGTGGCATGGTGCTTGACCTGGTAAATCCGGAGCTGATCGATCAGGTGCAGCTGCTTTTGCGCCGAGTCGGGATCGTCTCGAGGATCCGTCAGTACGTCAACCAAGCGGGCAACGTGACGGGACAGGTGTTCGTGCCCGGTCTGCCCGGCGCGAACGAAGATTTCATCTTCGACGTCGGCAAGAACCTGCACAACTATATCGGCCAGAAGGGCTCGTCGCGCACGACTTATCAGGTCGTGCACGGCCGGCACGTGTACGGAATCCGCGAACTGGCGCGCACGCAGCACATTCCGGCGAAGGTCTACAACCTCCACGTCGAAGACACGCACACGTACACGATTCGTGGCACTGTCGTGCACAACTGCTTTCTTTTGCGCATCGAGGACAACATGGAGTCGATCGGCCGCTCGATCAACTCCGCGCTGCAGCTGTCCAAGCGCGGCGGGGGAGTGGCGTTGCTGCTGAGCAACATTCGCGAGCACGGCGCCCCGATCAAGAACATCGAGAACCAGTCCTCGGGTGTCATCCCGATCATGAAGCTGCTCGAGGACTCCTTCTCCTACGCCAACCAGCTGGGCGCCCGGCAGGGTGCCGGTGCGGTGTACCTGCACGCCCACCATCCCGACATCTACCGCTTCCTGGACACCAAGCGGGAGAACGCCGACGAGAAGATCCGGATCAAGACGCTGAGCCTGGGCGTGGTGATCCCCGACATCACCTTCGAGCTGGCCAAGCGCAACGAGGACATGTACCTGTTCTCGCCCTACGACGTGGAACGCGTCTACGGGGTGCCCTTCGCCGACGTCTCGGTGACCGAGAAGTACTACGAGATGGTCGACGACGCACGGATCCGCAAGACCAAGATCAAGGCGCGGGAGTTCTTCCAGACGCTGGCCGAGCTGCAGTTCGAGTCCGGCTACCCCTACATCATGTTCGAGGACACGGTGAACCGGGCCAATCCCATCGAGGGCAAGATTACGCACTCCAACCTGTGCTCGGAGATCCTGCAGGTGTCCACCCCGTCGTTGTTCAACGAGGACTTGTCGTATGCCACAGTGGGCAAGGACATTTCGTGCAACCTGGGCTCGCTGAACATCGCCAAGGCGATGGACTCGCCGGACTTCGCCCAGACCATCGAGGTGGCCATCCGGGCGCTGACCGCGGTCAGCGACCAGACCCACATCACCTCGGTGCCCTCGATCGAGCAGGGCAACAACGACTCCCACGCGATCGGGCTCGGGCAGATGAACCTGCACGGCTACCTGGCCCGCGAGCACATCTTCTACGGCTCGGAGGAAGGCGTCGACTTCACCAACATCTACTTCTACAC
>NZ_JBYCLC010000139.1:0-13154 GCF_057473685.1 Mycobacterium sp. TH-M116
GCGGTGTCGCGGCGGCAGCTCGACGTCGAGGACCTGCTCCTGTTTGGCGGGCAGTTCGGCGGCCACGAGCTCTTTGGTGCGGCGCTTGACCAGCGGCTTGATGCGACGCCGGAACAGATCCAAAAGCTCCGCGTCGCCGGCCTTTTCGATGGGTTTGGCGTAGAAGTCGGCGAACTTGGTCGGGCTGGGAAACAGTCCGGGCGCGGTGATCGACAGCAGCGACCACAGCTCCATGAGGTTGTTCTCCATCGGGGTGCCCGTGATGGCCAGCTTGAACGGTGCGGCCAGCTTGCGGGCGCACTGGTAGGTCTTGGCGTGATGGTTCTTGACGTACTGGGCCTCGTCGAAGATCAGCCCGGACCACGTCCGGGTTGCGTGGGCGTCGAAGTCGAGCCGGAACAGCGTGTAGGAGGTGACCACGATGTGGGCGCCCGCGGCCAACTCGTCGAGGTCGGCGCCGGCGCGGCGCAGCGTGTCGTAGAGGGCCACCACCGACAATTCGGGCGCGAACCGCTTGGCCTCGGCGGCCCAGTTGGCCACCACGCTGGCCGGGGCGACGACCAGGAACGGGGCCATCTCCGGATTGTTCTGGCGGACGCGGCAGATCAGCGCCAACGTCTGGATCGTCTTGCCCAGGCCCATGTCGTCGGCCAGGACCCCGCCAAGTCCGTGGGCGTGCAGGGTCGCCAGCCAGGAGAACCCCTCGGCCTGATACGGCCGCAGCTCGGCCCGCAGGCCGCTCGGCATTTCCGCGGGCTCCACGCCCTGCAGCGCGCGCAGCCCGCCGACCTGGCGCCGCCACTGGCGGGCTTGGCGCGTCACCACACCCAGCTCGGCCAGCTCGTCGAACAACCCGACCTGGAATCGGCTGATCCGTGGCGGCCCCTCGTCGCCGTCGGTGAGCGCGCGGGCCTCCTCGATGAGCCGGCGCAGCGTGACCAGCTCCGGTTTGTCCAGGGCGAAGTAGGCGCCGTCGGCAAGCAGCAGGTGCGACTGCCCGGACGCCAGCGCGGTGAACACGCTGACGAACGGGATCTTTTTGCCCTCGATGCTGATGGTGACACCCAGGTCGAACCAGTCCGTCTCGCCGGGCACCGCGTCGGTGCGCACCGCGATGACCAGCGAGCCACCCGCCTCCCGGTAGTCGGCCGGATCTCCGGCCACCTCCACCACCACGTCGGAAAGCTCGGCCAGCCGCGGCTGGATCTCGGTGGCGAACCGCATGGTGTCCAGGCCCGACAACCGCACCCCCGAGAGCAGTGTGCCGTCGGCGCCGCGCAAGCCCCAGCGCTCCAAAGGCACCTCGATGCGGGCCGCCAAGGCCCGTTCGGCGTCCAGGTCGCGGGACGCGACGTACTCCTCGGCCCCGAACGCCGCGCGAAGCTCGTTGTCGCCGATCCGGTAGGCCCATTCCCAGCTCAGCTCCAGTTCGTGCGCGCCGCCGTAGTCGGCCCGCAACACCAGCGTCGGTCCCACGATCTCCGGCGGCGTGAACGACTCGTCGGAGGAAGTGACGGCCGCGATCTGGCGCAGCCGCGGGTAGTACTCGGCGGCGAAGCCCGCCGCCTCGCCGGCCGGAATGGCCAGCGGCTCGCCACCACACGCCATGCGCTGCAACGCTTCGGGCGCCGGACGCTCCAGGCGCGCCAGCCGCACGCCGCCGTCGTTGTACACCGCGCCGTGACCCGAGGACCCGATGAACGCCACGGGCCGTGCCGCCACACCGTCGACCCGAAGCGCGGGCCGGACGCTCAGATCGCCCGCCGCGTCGGCGGTGACGTCCAGGCACAGCTGCGCCGCACCGTAGGCCGGCACCTCCTGCGGCGGCTGGGCCGTCACCAGGCGCACCCCGACCCGGCGCGCCTCGTCCAGCAACGGCCACAACTGCGGGGACTCGAATCGCAACAGCGAGATCGTCTTCACATCGCCGTAGTTGCCGTAGTTGCCGTAGTTGCCGTACGAATACCCGTAATAGCCGGAAGGATTGGGGCTCGACGCCCGGTAGGCAGTGAGCAATTCCTGCAGCACCCGAAGGTGGTCGTCGCAATAGCCGCCGTACCGCAGCATCGACAGCTTGCCCCAGCTCAGGTCACCGGCCACCCAGCCGCCACGCTTACCGGCGCGAACCAGCCGTGCGTCGAGCGTCGGGACCGGCCCGCCCGTCGCCAGGTTCAGCTCGATCGCGATCGGTGTCCCGGCGTGACCGTGCGTCGCGACCGCGGGCACCAGCGCGTCCAGCGACTGCCGCCACGCCGGCAGCGCCGGCACAGGATGCACGACGCGGGTCGGTGTCTTCGGTGACGCGGTGGCGGTGATCACCAGTGCCGCGACATGCTTGCAGTTCGCCCGCACCGGGCAGCTGCACATCCCGCTGTCGGCACCCCAGGTCCCGGACGCGCCCGGCCGCAGCCGCACCGTCGTCGTGTAGTTGCGACCCTGGCTCCCTCGCACACTGCCGACCAGGTTGTGCGTCGTCTGATCCCACAGGCACCGCAGCACCCTGCCCTCACGCGCGTAGGCGAAGCCCCGTCGATACGTGTCCCCGCCCACCAATTCCAGGACGCCCGAAAGGTTGATCGAGGGAACCTGCACACCGCCCATGGCGGCACCGTAACGCCAGACTCGGACACGAAACCCCGACCACACCGCGCGACACGCCAAAGTCGTGACAGATGAGTTCACTGTGATAGACGTGACCTGCCACGCGCCGCCCCCGAGAGACGAATTTGGCTCTGAGCTGGTCGTCGCCTAGACTTCAGGGGTTGCCGTGGGCAGACCTCGGCCGGTGCGTGGCGAGCGTCAAGCTTTTCCTGCCGGCCCTGCGTGCCCTTCGGCGACGAAGACCGCGCACGTCAGGCTCCTGGGCTTGTCCTGCCGTGCACACGTAAACCAGGTCAGGAGATCGAGTGATTCAGCAGGAATCGCGGCTGAAGGTCGCCGACAACACCGGCGCCAAGGAGATCCTGTGCATCCGGGTGCTCGGTGGCTCGTCGCGACGCTACGCGGGCATCGGGGACGTCATCGTGGCCACCGTCAAGGACGCCATCCCCGGCGGCAACGTCAAGCGCGGCGACGTCGTCAAAGCCGTCGTGGTGCGCACCGTCAAGGAGCGCCGGCGCCCCGACGGCAGCTACATCAAGTTCGACGAGAACGCGGCCGTCATCATCAAGCCGGACAACGACCCGCGTGGGACACGCATCTTCGGTCCCGTCGGCCGCGAACTGCGCGAGAAGCGCTTCATGAAGATCATCTCGCTGGCTCCGGAGGTGTTGTAGATGAAGGTCCGCAAGGGCGACACCGTGCTGGTGATCGCGGGCAAGGACAAAGGGGCCAAAGGCAAAGTCCTGCAGGCCTACCCGGAGCGCAACCGGGTGCTGGTCGAGGGTGTGAACCGGATCAAGAAGCACACCGCGGTCTCGACCAACCAGCGCGGGGCGCGCTCGGGCGGGATCGTCACCCAGGAAGCTGCGATCCACGTCTCCAACGTGATGGTGGTCGACTCCGACGGCAAGCCCACGCGGGTCGGCTACCGGGTGGACGAGGAGACAGGCAAGCGAGTCCGTATCTCCAAGCGCAACGGCGAGGACATTTGATGACAACTGCGCAAAGAGTCGCACCGCGGCTGAAAGAACGTTACCGCAACGAAATTCGCGATTCGCTGAACGAGCAGTTCGGCTACCGCAACGTCATGCAGATTCCTACCGTCACCAAGGTCGTCGTCAACATGGGCGTCGGTGAGGCAGCCCGGGATGCCAAGCTGATCAACGGCGCGGTCAACGATCTGGCGCTGATCACCGGGCAGAAACCCGAGATCCGCAAGGCGCGCAAGTCCATCGCGCAGTTCAAATTGCGCGAGGGGATGCCGATCGGAGCCCGGGTCACCCTGCGTGGGGACCGCATGTGGGAGTTCCTCGACCGACTCACGTCGATCGCGCTGCCGCGCATCCGCGACTTCCGCGGCCTGTCGCCCAAACAGTTCGACGGCGTCGGCAACTACACCTTCGGACTGGCCGAGCAGTCGGTCTTCCACGAGATCGACGTGGACAAGATCGATCGGGTCCGAGGCATGGACATCAACGTCGTGACCACCGCGACGACCGACGACGAAGGGCGAGCGCTGCTGCGGGCCCTTGGCTTTCCGTTCAAGGAGAACTGACGATGGCGAAGAAGGCACTGGTCAACAAGGCGGCGCGTAAGCCACGGTTCGCGGTGCGCGCCTATACCCGCTGCAACAGGTGCGGGCGCCCGCGTGCGGTCTACCGCAAGTTCGGGCTGTGCAGGATCTGCCTGCGCGAGATGGCGCACGCCGGCGAACTGCCCGGTGTGCAGAAGAGCAGTTGGTAACGGGCCCACCAGGGTTTGACGACCCCAGAACAGTGTGCGCGGCAGGCCCCATGCGAAGTCTTCGGCCGGGAACCACCGCGAGGAAGGTGACAGACACCGTCATGACCGCGACTAAGACAACGACTGATACTAAGACCAAGCAGAGCGCCGCGATGGACAGGAGCACCGCTCGATGACGGCCCAGCGACGCTGCGGAGCGCAAGCGATGAGGAGGATCGGGCGCAAATGACGATGACGGACCCGATCGCGGACTTCTTGACGCGTCTGCGCAACGCCAATTCGGCGTACCACGACGAGGTGAGCCTGCCGCACTCCAAGATCAAGGCCAACATCGCCGCGATCCTCAAGAGCGAGGGCTACATCAGCGACTACCGGACCGAAGACGCCCGGGTGGGCAAAGCCCTGGTGGTCCAGCTCAAGTACGGGCCCAGCCGGGAGCGCAGCATCGCGGGGTTGCGACGGGTATCCAAGCCGGGCCTGCGGGTGTATGCGAAATCCACCAGCCTGCCGCGGGTGCTCGGCGGACTGGGCGTGGCGATCATCTCGACCTCCTCGGGCCTGCTCACCGACCGTCAGGCGGCCAGACAGGGCGTGGGCGGCGAAGTCCTCGCGTACGTGTGGTAGTGGGAGAGGCAGCGTAAACACAGATGTCGCGTATTGGTAAACGGCCGATTCCGGTTCCTTCCGGGGTCGACGTAACGATCGATGGACAGCAGGTCTCGGTCAAGGGCCCCAAGGGCGCCCTGGACCTGACGGTCGCCGAGCCGATCACCGTGGAGCGCAGCGAGGACGGCGCGATCGTGGTGAACCGTCCCGACGACGAGCGGCGCAACCGCTCGCTACACGGACTGTCCCGTACGCTGGTGTCCAACCTGGTCACCGGCGTCACCCAGGGTTACACCACCAAGATGGAGATCTTCGGGGTCGGCTACCGGGTGCAGCTCAAGGGTTCCAGCCTGGAATTCGCGCTGGGATACAGCCACCCGGTCGTGATCGAGGCGCCCGAGGGCATCACGTTCGCGGTCGAATCGCCGACGAAGTTCTCGGTCTCGGGGATCGACAAGCAACAAGTCGGCCAGATCTCGGCGAACATCCGCCGCCTGCGCCGCCCGGACCCCTACAAGGGCAAGGGCGTGCGCTACCAGGGTGAGCAGATCCGCCGTAAGGTCGGAAAGACAGGTAAGTAGTCATGGCGCAATCACAATCCGACACCGCCGCGCGAAAGCCGGTGGGGCACAACATCTCCGCGACCCGGCGGGTATCCCGCCTGCGCAGGCACGCGCGGCTGCGCAAGAAGGTCTCGGGCACCCCGCAACGTCCGCGGCTGGTGGTGAACCGGTCCGCGCGGCACATCCACGTGCAACTGGTCAACGACGAGAACGGCACCACGGTGGCGGCCGCGTCGTCGACCGAGGCCGACGTGCGCGGGCTGCAGGGAGACAAGAAAGCCCACAGCGTGCGGGTGGGCCAGTTGATCGCGGAGCGCGCCAGGGCCGCCGGCATCGACAGCGTGGTGTTCGACCGTGGCGGGTACTCCTACGGCGGTCGGATCGCGGCGCTGGCCGATGCCGCACGCGAAAGCGGATTGAAGTTCTGATGACAACTGGAAGGACCGCATAATGGCGGAGCAGTCGGCCGGCGGGCAGGGCGCCCAGAACAGCCGCGACTCACGTGGTGACCGCGACGGCCGCGGTCGCGGTCGCGACAGTGGTGGCCGCGGTGGTCGTGATCGAGACCGCGACGGAGACAAGAGCAACTACCTGGAGCGGGTCGTCGCCATCAACCGCGTCTCCAAGGTGGTCAAGGGCGGACGGCGTTTCAGCTTCACCGCCCTGGTCATCGTGGGCGACGGCAACGGCATGGTCGGTGTCGGGTACGGCAAGGCCAAAGAGGTTCCGGCCGCGATCGCCAAGGGCGTCGAGGAAGCGCGCAAGGGCTTCTTCCGGGTCCCGCTGATCGGCAGCACCATCACCCACCCGGTGCAGGGCGAAGCCGCCGCGGGCGTCGTGCTGTTGCGCCCCGCCAGCCCGGGAACGGGTGTGATCGCCGGCGGTGCGGCGCGCGCGGTGCTGGAATGCGCTGGCGTGCACGACATCCTGGCCAAGTCGTTGGGCAGCGACAACGCGATCAACGTGGTGCATGCCACCGTTACTGCGCTCAAAATGCTTCAGCGCCCCGAGGAGGTGGCCGCTCGCCGCGGTCTGCCGATCGAGGACGTCGCCCCGGCCGGGATGCTGCGGGCGCGACGGGAAAGTGACGCGCTGGCCGCGGCGGCCGCACGTGAAGGAACGGCATAACGATGGCAGACCTCAAGATCACCCAGGTGCGCGGCACGATCGGTGCGCGCTGGAAGCAGCGCGAGAGCCTTCGCACCCTGGGCCTGCGGCGGATCCGCCACTCGGTGATCCGTGAAGACAACGCTCAGACCCGCGGGCTGATCGCGGTGGTGCACCATCTCGTCGAGGTGGAGTCGGTGCCCGAAGGGAAAACGCCCGAAGGGAATACGCCCGAAGGGAAAACACAGTGACGATCAAGCTGCACGACCTGCGCCCAGCGCCCGGGTCGAAGACCGCCCGTACCCGCGTGGGCCGCGGCGAGGGCTCCAAGGGCAAGTCCGCGGGCCGTGGCACCAAGGGCACCAAGGCGCGCAAGCAAGTGCCGGCGACCTTCGAGGGCGGGCAGATGCCGATCCACATGCGGCTGCCCAAGCTCAAGGGATTCCGCAACCGGTTCCGCACCGAGTACGAGATCGTCAATGTCGGAGACATCAACCGGCTGTTCCCGCAGGGCGGCGCCATCGGGGTCGACGAGCTGGTGGCCAAGGGCGCGGTGCGCAAGAACTGCTTGGTCAAGGTACTCGGCGACGGTGAGCTGGCCGTCAAGGTCGAGGTTTCCGCGCACAAGTTCAGCGGCAGCGCGCGCGAGAAGATCAGCGCCGCGGGCGGCTCGGCTACCGAGCTCTAGACCTCGCGGCATCAGGTGAGCTGCGGGATAACTTCCGCGGCAAGGCGTTCCATCTGCTCGCGGTTCTCCGGCACATCGGTGCCCACGGGATTGAGCAGCAGCGTCTGGGCCCCGGCGTCGATCACCTCGCGCAGCCCGCGCGCCACGTCGTCGGGCGTGCCCGAGACCGGAACGTCCTCGACGCCGGGCATCGTGCCGTAGATTCGCCGCAACCCGGCGAGCACCCGCTCGCGGGCCCGCGCCGCGTCGTCGTCGACCATCAGGTAGACCCGCTTCCCGATGGTGAAGTGCGCCGCATCCTTGTGCTGCTCGTCGAGTTCGCGGCGCACCGTCGCGGCTGCTCCGGCGAACGCTCGTGTGGTCGAGGAGCCGGCGCCCAGGAACGCGTCTCCGTGGCGCACCGCCCTGGCCAACGCCGTGGGCGCCAGCCCGCCGAACCAGATCGGCGGGTGCGGCCGCTGGACCGGCTTGGGCGCGATGGGCAGGTCGACGACGTCTCGGTACCGGCCGCGGAACGTCACCCGCGGTTGGTCGGACCAGGCCGCCTTCATCAGCTCCAGCCCCTCGGTGAAGTAGGAGAGATACGTCGACTTGTCCACGCCGAACGCGGCGAACCGGCGCGAGCCGCCGCCGGTGCCCACGCCGATGTCCAGCCGTCCGTGGCTGAGCCGGTCCACAGCGGTCGCGGCCGAAGCCAGCTGCAGCGGATCGTGCAGTGACGTCACCAGGACGGCCACACCCAGTCGCAGGCGCTGCGTGCTCGCCGCGCACCACGCCAGCAGCTCCAGCGGCGCCAGCAGCGGAGCCGCCCCGACGATCTGCTCGAGTACCCAGCCCGCCTCGAACCCCAGCTCCTCGGCGCGCGCGAGATAGGAGCGCAGCCCTGTCGCGTCGAAGCCGTCGTAGTCGAATTGCGGGATGGCGATGGAGAACCTCACCCCCCCACCGTACGGTGGGCGATCGGTACGCTGGGAGGATATGTCTGCGTTCCTGCCTTCGATTCCCAGTCTCCCCGATCTCGGTAAAGACGTCCGTGCCCTGGCCGGCCGGCTCGACACCGCACGCCACCACGGCGTGCCCAACGGTTGCGTGCTCGAGTTCGACCTGCGGGCGGTCCCGCCGGAGACGACGGGCTTCGACCCGCTGGCGATCATCACCGGGGGCGGCCGGCCGATGGCGCTGCGCGACATGGTGGCAGCGATCCACCGCGCCGCCGAGGATCCCCGGGTCGCTGGGATGATCGCCCGCGTGCAGCTTGCGGCGTCCCCGGCGGCGGCGGTCCAGGAGCTGCGCGAGGCCATCGCGGCCTTCAGTGCCGCCAAGCCGTCGTTGGCCTGGGCCGAGACCTACCCCGGCACGCTGTCGTACTACCTGGCCTCGGCGTTCCGTGAGGTCTGGATGCAACCGTCGGGCACGGTCGGGCTGATCGGCTTCGCCACCAACGCGCTGTTCCTGCGCGACGCGCTGCACAAGGCCGGTGTCGAAGCGCAATTCGTCGCCCGCGGGGAGTACAAGTCGGCGCCGAACCTGTTCACCGAGAACGGCTTCACCCAGACGCACCGCGAGGCTGTCACCCGGATGCTGGAAAGCCTGCAGGACCAGGTGTGGCAGGCGGTAGCCCAGTCCCGCACCATCGACCCGCAGTCGCTCGACGCGCTGGCCGACCGGGCCCCGCTGCTGCGTGACGACGCCGTGTCCTCCGGTCTGGTCGACCGGATCGGCTTCCGCGACCAAGCCTACGCCCGGATAGCGGAAATGGCTGGCGTCGAGGACGTTTCGGACGATGACGAACCGCCCCGGCTGTACCTGACGCGCTACGCGGGCGCGGCACGGGCGCGCCTCGTCCCGCCCGTGCCCTCGGTACCGGGCCGCAAACCCGCGCCGACGCTGGCCGTGGTCACCCTTGACGGCCCGATTGTCAACGGACGCGGCGGCCCGCAGTTCCTGCCGTTCGGCAACTCCTCGGTGGGCGGCGACACCATTGCTGCGGCGCTGCGCGCGGCAGCTGCGGACGATTCGGTGGCCGCGATCGTCCTGCGCATCGACAGCCCCGGCGGCTCGGTCAGCGCCTCGGAAACCATTTGGCGCGAGGTGATGCGGGCGCGCGAGCGCGGCAAGCCGGTGGTGGCGTCGATGGGCGCGGTCGCCGCCTCCGGCGGCTACTACGCGGCGATGGGAGCCGACGCGATCGTGGCGAATCCGGGCACCATCACCGGTTCGATCGGGGTGCTCAGCGGCAAGCTGGTGGTCCGTGACCTCAAGCAGCGCCTGGGTGTCGGTTCGGACACCGTGCGCACCAACGCCAATGCCGATGCCTGGTCGGCCGACGCGCCCTTCACCCCGGAGCAGCAGGCCCATCGCGAAGCCGAGGTGGACCTGTTCTACGCCGACTTCGTCGAGCGGGCCGCCGTGGGGCGCAACTTGAACACCGAGGCTCTGGAAGCCGTTGCCCGGGGACGGATTTGGACCGGCGCCGACGCGCTCGAGCGCGGTCTGGTCGACGAACTCGGCGGGCTGCGGGCCGCGGTGCGCCGGGCCAAGATCCTGGCCGGCTTCGACGCGGACGCCCACGTCCGCCTGGTCGGCTATCCGGGTCATTCACTGCTGGACATGGTGCGGCCGCGTCCGTCCTCCCAGCCCGTCGCCGCGTCGCTGCCCGACGCGCTGGGCGCATTGGTGGGCCGCGCCGTCGCCGGGATTCTGGACAACCTCGAACAGACGCTGAACGGCGCGAACGCGTTGTGGCTGGGGCCCTCGCGGCTCTAGGACGTGCGGGTGCCGCTGATGAAGATGATCTCGCCGAGCGGGTCGTCTTCCTCGGGGGCAGGCACGTCCATCCCGTGGCGCTGGAAAAGTTCTGTCCGGGTCACGGCCTCGACGTCCCAGCCCTTCGACCGCAGGTAGTCCACGACATGGTTGCGTTCGCCGGCGTGGACCAGCGACGCCATGTCGATGTCGACGCCGTGCTCCCGGAACGGCCTGGACATCTCCCGCACCCGCTCAGCGTCGAAATCCACGATGCCGGGCACGAATTCGGTCGCGATGGTGCTGCCCGGCACGCTGAGCGCAGTGATGTTGTCGAACAACCGGTCCTGGGCGTCCGGCGGCAGGTAGATCAACAGCCCCTCGGCCAGCCACGCCGTCGGCGACGCCGTGTCCAGTCCGGCCGCGGTGAGTGCGGCGGGCCAGTCGGCGCGCAGATCCATCGGGACGGTGCGCCGCACCGCGGTGGGTTCGGCGCCGATGCCGGATAGGGCGTTGGACTTGAAGTCGATCACCTCGGGCTGGTCGATCTCGTAGACCACCGTGCCGGACGGCCACGGTAACCGGTAGGCGCGGGCGTCGAGCCCGGACGCGAGGATGACCGCCTGACGTACCCCTGCCGCGGTGGCCGCGACGAAGTAGTCGTCGAAATACCTGGTGCGCAAAGCCATTCCGTCGATCATCGCCTGCAGGCGCGCCGGCGAGGCGTTCTCGAAAGCTGCCGGGTCGAGTTCGCCGTCCATCATCATGGTGAAGAAATCCACCCCGACGGCGCGCACCAGCGGCTCGGCGAACGGGTCGTTGATCAGTCCGCGCGGGTCCCGGGTTGCCATGGCGCGCCCGGCCGCGACCATCGTCGCGGTCACGCCCACACCAGAGGACAGGTCCCAGCTGTCGTCGTGTGCGCGAGGCATCAGACGACCCTACTTCAGGGTTGCCGCGACGTAATTCAGGTCGCCGAAGGCGGCCGTCAGCTCCTGGGGAAACTCGAAACCGTTCTGCGCATACAGGTCCCTGACCGCATGGGCCGCCACCTGCCACCCGTGGCCGTTCAGGTAGTCGACCACGACGCTGCGCTCACCCTGATAGAACAGGTCGGCCGCGTCGAGGTCGAAACCGGCGCGCTGCCAACGTTCGGTGATGCGCTGCAACCGCTCGTCGGTGAAGGCGTTGGGGTCCGGCACGTGCTCGGTGGCCAGCCGGCTGCCGGGTGCGCTGAGCGCGGTGATGTGGTCGAACAGCCGGTCCTGGGCTTGTGGCGGCAGATAGGGCAGCAGCCCCTCGGCGCTCCACGCGGTCGGCCGGCCGACGTCGAAACCGCCGCGCCGCAACGCCTCCGGCCAGTCGTCGCGCAGGTCGATGCCGATGGCGCGGCGCTCGGCAGTCGGCGCGGCGCCCAGGTCGGCCAGGATCTGCGTCTTGAATTCGATCACCTGCGGCTGGTCCACCTCGTAGACCACCATGCCCGCGGGCCACCGCAGCCGGTAGGCGCGGGTGTCGAGGCCCGACGCCAGGATCACCGCCTGCCGGACGCCGGCTTCGGCGGCACCGGTGAAGAAGTCGTCGAAAAACCTTGTCCGGACCGTCATCTGCTCGACCCGCGCTCTGCGGTTGAGCAGCGGGTCGTCGTCGAAGTCGAGTTCGCCGTCGATGATGCGGATGAACGGGTCCAGCCCCACCGCGCGCACCAGGGGATCGGCCAGCGGATCGTCGAGCAGCGCGTCGGGCCCCTGGGAGGCCAGCGCGCGGGAGGCCGCGACCATGGTGGCGGTCGCGCCCACGCTGGACGCCAGATCCCAGCTGTCACCCTCGGTTCGTCCCGGATTCTTGGTCATCGGATTGCGCTCCTATTTCTCGAGGGTGCCGCTGGTGTAGAGCATTTCGCCCATGCGCATGTCGTCGTCCTGCAGGGGCGGCAGCCCGTTGGCCACGAACAGCTCCCGGATGCTGACGCTGTCCACCCGCCAGCCGCTCTCGGCCAGGTAGGGGGCCGCTTCGTTGCGGTCGCCGAAGTAGACCAGCCCGGCCATGTCGAGGTCGAAACCGTGCGCGCGCCAGCGCTCGGAGATGGCCCGCATGCGTCCCTTCATCTTTTCTTCGTCACCGGGCCCGGGCGCCGGCGCGCTTTCGGTGGCCAGCCGGCTGCCCGGCGCGCTGAGCTCGGTGATGGTGTCCAGCAGGCGGTCCTGGGCCTCCGGCGGCAGATACCCGAGCAGCCCCTCGGCGCTCCAGGCGGTCGGCTGCGCCGGATCGAACCCAGCGGCGCGCAGGGCGGTGGGCCAGTCGTCGCGCAGATCCACGGCCACCACGCGACGGTCGGCTGTGGGTGCGGCACCCAGGCCGGCCAGCGTGCGGGACTTGAACTCGATCACCTGCGGCTGGTCCACCTCGTAGACGACCGTCCCGGCCGGCCACGGCAGGCGGTAGGCGCGGGCGTCGAGCCCGGAGGCCAGGATGACGGCCTGCCTGATGCCCGCCCCGGTGGATGCCAGGAAGAACTCGTCGAAGTACTTGGTGCGCACGGCCATGTTGTCGGCCATGCGTGACATGGCCCCGGCGGAGCCGGTGGCGCCGTCATGCACGTCGTTGAGCTCGCCCGGGTCCAGTTCACCGCTCGCCAGGCGAGCGAGCAGGTCCACGCCCACCGCCCGCACCAGCGGCTCGGCGAACGGATCCTCGATCAGCGGACGCTCGGCGCGGGTGGCCATCGCGCGCGCGGCCGCGACCATGGTCGCCGTCGCCCCGACGCTGGACGCGAGGTCCCAGGTGTCTCCGTCGTACCGGGAGCCGGTGGAAGTCATCGTCGTACCCCTAAGTAGTTAGTCCATCTCAGTTAATAATTAGTCAATGTAACAGCTTCTGCCACTGTACGCCGGGGCCGAAGCGCGGCAACCTTGACGGATGGCATACGCGGCGGCCGGGAAACGGGTGCTGATCACGGGTGCGTCCTCGGGGCGGGTCAACTTCTTCGCCCCGATGCGACTGACGCTGGCTCTGCTGCCGCGAATGCTGGCGCGAGGATCGGGCCTGGTGGTCAACGTGTCCAGCGTCGGTGGCCGGATGGGCATCATCCACGAAACCGC
>NZ_JBYCLC010000140.1:0-7640 GCF_057473685.1 Mycobacterium sp. TH-M116
TACCGGCCCCCGTCGGCCGTCAAACCCGGGATCATCCCGTTGCGGCCGTTGACCCTGAGCGAGATCTTCAACGGGGCGGTCGGCTTCATCCGCGCCAACCCGAGGGCCGTGCTGGGGCTGACCGCGATGGTGGTCGTGCTCATGCAGATCGTCACGCTGGTCGCCACCCTGGCACCCCGGGTGGCCCTCGGCGACGTCGACGCCCGCCGGGCGGGCGAGCTGAGCTCGGCGGTGGTGGGCGCTGTCCTGGCGTCGGTGGCTGCCGGCCTGCTGATCACCTGGCTGGGCGGCATGCTGCTGTCCGGGATGCTGACCGTGATCGTCGGGCGCGCGGTCTTCGGGTCGACCATCACCATCGGCGAAACCTGGGCCAAGATCCGCGGGCGGCTGCTCCCGCTGCTGGGCCTGGCGCTGCTGGAGGCCGCCGCGGTGGCCGCTCTCGGCGGCCTGGTGGTGGTCGCGGTCGCCGTCCTGACCGCAGTCGGCGGCGGGGCCGCCACCGTCCTGTTCGGGTTCCCGCTGCTGCTCGGCGTCCTGGCACTGCTGGTCTATCTGTACACGGTGGTGCTGTTCGCGCCGGTGCTGATCGTGCTGGAGCGGCTGCCCGTCATCGACGCCGTGACCCGATCGTTCGCCCTGGTCCGCAACGGCTTCTGGCGGGTGCTGGGCATCCGGACGCTGACATTCATCGTGGCGACCGTCGTCGCGAACGCGATCGCTGCGCCGCTGAGCATCGCTGGCCAGCTGATGCTGGGCCTCAACTCGTCCACCGCCGCTTTGGTCCTGGGTACCGCGCTGACCGCCGTCGGGTCGGCGATCGGCCAGATCGTCACCGCCCCGTTCAACGCCGGGGTCGTCGTGCTGCTCTACACCGACCGCCGCATGCGCGCCGAGGCTTTCGACCTGGTGCTGCAGACCGGGGCCGCCGGCGGCCCCTATGCTGTCGCCTCCACCGACAACCTCTGGCTGACCCGGCCCCTGTGAGGCCGAGCTAGGATCATCCGACAGTGCCTTCCATCGACATCGACCGCGATGCCGCACACCGGGCCGCGCAGGCCGAACTGGACAAGCCCGCCTATTCGCGGGGTTCGCCGCTGCAGCAGCTCTCCGACTGGGTCAGCGAACAGCTGTACCGGCTGCTGGAGAAGACGGCGTCCCTGCCGGGCGGCTGGTTCACCGCCGCGGTGCTGTTCATCCTGCTGACCGTCGCGGTGGTGGTCACCGTCCGCCTCGCGCGTCGCACGTTGCGCACCCGCCGCGGTGAGGCCGCGCTGTTCGAGACAACCCAGCTCACCGCGGCACAGCACCGCGCCACCGCCGAAAGTCTTGCCGCGCAAGGTGATTGGGCCGCAGCGATCCGGCACCGGCTGCGCGCGGTGGCCCGCCAGCTCGAGGAGGCGGGGGTGCTCGATGCGGCCCCCGGTCGGACCGCCACCGAGCTGGCCCGGGATGCGGGCCTCGCACTGTCGCACCTTTCCGGCGAATTATCAGAGGCAGCAAGGACTTTCAACGACGTCACCTACGGCGAGCGGCCCGGGACCCAGCCGGAGTACCAGGTGATCGCCGACCTCGACGAGCACCTGTTGTCGCGCTCGCCCGCCGCGGCGGCGGCGCCCGTCGGCACCGTCGAGCCCTGGGAGCAGGTCCGGTGACGGCGGCCGCCGGTGGCCCGGCGCAGCGCCGGCGCACCTGGCGCGCGGTGGCGCTGACGCTGCTCGCCGTCGCGGTCCTCGCCGGCGTCGGCGCCTACCTGGGCGCACCACGCTCCGGAGCCCGGATGGATCCGGCATCGACCGCACCCGACGGTGCCCATGCCCTGGTGACGCTGCTGCGCGACAACGGCGTCGAGGTGATCGTGGCTTCCTCCATCGCCGACGTCGAACGGGCGGCCCGCCCCACCACGCTGATCCTGGTGGCACAGAGCCAATACCTGACCGACCCGGTACTGGACGAACTGGCCGGTGCACCAGGAGATCTGCTGCTGGTCAAGCCGACGGCGCGGACCCGCGAGGCGCTGCTGCCCGGCGTGCGCAAGACGCCCGCGCCGAAAGGTTTCGACAGCAGCCCGGATTGCACCCTGCGAGAGGCCGACCGGGCGGGAAGCGTGCGCTTCGGGCCGAGCGACAGCTACCGCGCCGACGACGGCCGGGTGGTGCGACGTTGCTACGGCGGGGTGCTGATCCGCTACCGGGACCACGGCCGGGCCGTCACCGCAGTGGGCAGTACCGACTTCATGACCAACGGCGGCCTGCTGCAGGCGGGTAACGCCGCGCTGGCGATGAACCTCGCGGGCGACCGGCCACGCCTCATCTGGTACGCACCGCAGCACACCGAGGGCGAGAACTCCGCCACCACATCACTGTTCGGCTTGATTCCGCCCAACGTGACGTGGCTGGTGTGGCAGCTGTTCCTGGTGGTGACGCTGGTCGCGTTCTGGAAGGGGCGCCGGCCGGGCCCGCTGGTGGCCGAGGAGCTCCCGGTGGTGGTGCGCGCGTCGGAGACCGTCGAGGGCCGCGCCCGGCTCTACCGGTCGCACCGGGCCCGCGACCGTGCCGCCGCGGCGCTGCGGGCCGCCACGATGCAGCGACTGCTGCCCCGGCTCGGCCTGGGCGCGGGCGCAGCGGCGCCGACGGTGGTGGCGGCGGCCGTCGCGCAACGCAGCCGCGCCGACGCCGGGCTGGTCTCCTACCTGCTCTACGGCCCACCCCCGGCCACCGACGACGACCTGCTACAACTTGCCCGTGCACTGGACGACATCGAAAGGCAGGCCACCAGATCGTGACACCATCGAACCCCGCCGCTGACTCGGCCCGAGAGGCGCTGCTGGCGTTGCGTACGGAGCTGGCCAAAGCCGTCGTCGGACAGGAAGGGGTGGTCAGCGGGCTGGTGATCGCGCTGCTGTGCCGCGGCCACGTCCTGCTGGAGGGCGTTCCGGGAGTCGCGAAGACGCTGCTGGTGCGGGCGTTGGCGGCCGCACTGCGACTGGAGTTCAAGCGCGTCCAGTTCACCCCCGACCTGATGCCCGGCGACGTCACCGGTTCGCTGGTCTACGACGCGCGCACCGCCGCGTTCGTGTTCCGGCCGGGCCCGGTGTTCACCAACCTGCTGCTGGCCGACGAGATCAACCGCACCCCGCCCAAGACCCAGGCGGCGCTGCTGGAGGCGATGGAGGAGCGTCAGGTCAGCGTGGATGGCGAGCCCAAACCGCTGCCCGACCCGTTCATCGTCGCCGCCACCCAGAACCCGGTCGAATACGAGGGCACCTACCAGCTGCCCGAGGCGCAGCTGGATCGTTTCCTGCTCAAGCTGAACGTCACGCTGCCGCCGCGCGACGCCGAGGTCGTCATCTTGCACCGGCACGCGCACGGCTTCGATCCCCATGACCTGTCGGCGATCACGCCGGTGGCCGGGCCCGCCGAACTGGCGGCCGGACGCCAGGCTGTGCAACGGGTGCGGGTCGCCGACGAGGTGCTGGGCTACATCGTCGACATCGTCGGGGCCACCCGCACCTCCCCCGCCCTGCAGCTGGGCGTGTCGCCGCGGGGGGCGACGGCCCTGCTGGCGACCGCGCGTTCCTGGGCGTGGCTGTCCGGCCGCGACTATGTCACCCCCGACGACGTCAAAGCCATGGCCCGCTCGACGCTGCGGCACCGCCTCATGCTGCGTCCGGAAGCCGAACTGGAAGGGGCCGCCGCTGACGGTGTCCTCGACGGAATCCTGGCCTCGGTCCCGGTGCCCCGCTAGTGGTCCTGACCGGACGAAGCGGCCTGGTCGCGCTGCTGTGCGCCCTGCCGATCGCGGTGTCCCCTTGGCCGGCACAGACTTTCGTGGTCCTGCTGGCGTCGCTGGGCGCCGCGATGGCGGTCGACGTCGGGCTGGCGACGGGGATCCGCGGGATCGGGTACACCCGCTCGCCGGACAGCGCGGTGCGACTCGGTCAGGAGGTGGACGTGGTGCTGACGGTATGCAACGAGACCCGCCGGCGGTTTCGCGGGCAGATCCGCGACGCCTGGCCGCCCAGCGCTCGTGCGCAGCCGCGCATCCATCCGGTCACCCTCGGGGCCGGCCAGCAGCTGCGAATCCAGACCCGCCTGCGGCCGGTGCGGCGCGGCGACCAGCGTGCGGCGACCGTCACGGCCCGCTCGATCGGGCCGCTGGGGCTGGCGGGGCGGCAGGCCTCGCGGCCGGTACCCGGCCGGGTCCGGGTGCTCCCGCCGTTTTTGTCCCGCAAGCATCTGCCGTCGCGCCTGGCCAGGCTGCGCGAGATGGAGGGGTTGCTGCCCACGCTGATCCGCGGGCAGGGAACCGAATTCGATTCGCTGCGCGAATACGTCGTCGGCGACGACGTCCGCTCGATCGACTGGCGCGCCACCGCGCGCCGCGCCGACGTGGTGGTCCGCACCTGGCGGCCCGAACGTGAACGCCGGGTGGTGCTCGTGCTCGACACCGGGCGCACGGCGGCCGGCCGCGTCGGCGTCGACCCGACGTCGTGCGATCCCGACGCCGGCCCCACCGGATGGCCCCGCCTGGACTGGGCCATGGACGCCGCCCTGCTGCTCGCTGCGCTCGCGGCGCGGGCCGGCGACCACGTCGACTTCCTCGCCCACGACCAGGTGAGCCGGGCCGCGGTGTTCGGCGCCTCCCGCACCGAACTGCTCGCCCAGCTGGTCGAGGCGATGGCCCCTCTGCAACCCGCGCTGGTCGAAACCGATTGGCGCGCAACGGCCTCGGCCCTGGTTCGGCGCAGCCGACGCCAGTCGTTGGTGGTGCTGCTGACCGACCTCAACGCGACCGCCCTCGAGGAGGGGCTGCTGCCGGTGCTGGGCACGCTCTCGGCCCGTCACCACCTACTGGTCGCGGCGGTCGCCGACCCCCGCGTCGACCAGATGGCCGCCGGGCGCGCCGACGCGGCCGCGGTCTACGACGCCGCAGCCGCCGAGTACTCCCGCAACGAGCGGCGCACCGTCGCCGCGCGGCTGCGCGGCGCCGGGGTGGAGGTCGTCGACGCCGTCCCCGCCGAGCTGGCGCCTGCCCTGGCCGACCGCTACCTGGCGATGAAGGCGACCGGGCGGCTGTAGTCTTCGCGGCCCTCGGGCCCGGACCGGCCGGCGCTAGCTCGTCGGGACCACGTCCGGAGCGTCCTCGATGTCGCCGGATTCCCCGGCCCTGGCCGCGCGGCGGCCGAAGTACACCACGTAGAACAGGAACGCCGCCTCGGCCAGCACGCCGATGCCGACCCGGACCACCGTGGGCAGCGGCGATGGCGTCACCAGCGCCTCGATGAGCCCGGACACCAGCAGCACCGCCACCAGCCCCACGGCGACCGCCATGACGGCACGGCCCTGCTCGGCCAGCACCTGGGTGCGCGGGCGGTCCCCGGGCGAGATCACCGACCAGCCCAGCCGCATCCCCGCCGCCCCCGCCAAAAACACCGCGGTGAGCTCCAGCAGCCCGTGCGGGGCCAGCAGTCCGAGCAGGACACCGCCCTTGCCCGCGTTGAACATCAGGCCGGCGATCAGCCCGACATTGGCGGCGTTCTTGAACAGCACGATCGGAATCGGCAGGCCCAGCAGCACCGACAATGCGATGCACTGCGCGGAAACCCAGGAGTTGTTCACCCACACCTGCAGCGCGAACGCCGCCGCGGGGTGCGCACGGTAGTAGGAGGCGACGTCGTGGTTGACCAATTCGTCGACCTCGCTGGGTGTTCCGACCGCGGACTGCACCTCCGGGTTCACCGACACCCACAGCGCGATGGCGGCCACGACGGCGACGAACACCACCGCCGTGCCCAGCCACCACCGCCAGGTGCGGTAGGCGGCCACCGGGAAGGACACCGTCCAGAACCGGACGAGCGTCTTGCTCAGCGGCGCATGCGCACCGGTCACCACGGAGCGTGCGCGTGCCACCAGACTCGACAGCCGGCCGGTCAGCACCGAGTCCGAGGACACCGAGCGCAGGATCGACAGGTGGGTGGACACCCGCTGATAGAGCTCGACGAGTTCGTCGACCTGTGCGCCGGTCAGCGACCGGCGACCCTTCACCAGCTGTTCCAGCCTGTCCCAGGTCGCGCGATGGGTCAGCACGAATGCGTCGACGTCCACCCTCGGCAGGGTACCGTTCGGTGTTATGTCGGAGGTGGTGACCGGGGACGCCGTGGTGCTCGACGTGCAGATCGCCCAGTTGCCCGTACGGGCCGTGAGCGCGCTGATCGACATCGCGGTGATCTTCGCCTGCTACGTGCTGGGGCTGCTACTGTGGGCCGCCACCCTGACCGAGTTCGACAGCGCGTTGACCGCCGCCATCCTGATCGTGTTCACGGTGCTGGTGATCGTCGGGTATCCCCTGATCTTCGAAACCGCCACGCGGGGAAGGTCTGTCGGAAAGATCGTGATGGGCCTGCGGGTAGTGTCCGACGACGGGGGCCCAGAACGGTTCCGGCAGGCCCTGTTTCGTGCGCTGGCGTCGGTGGTCGAGATCTGGATGCTGGCCGGCAGTCCCGCCGTCATCTGCAGCATCCTCTCGCCGCGGGCCAAGCGCATCGGTGACATCTTCGCCGGCACCGTGGTCGTCAGCGAGCGCGGGCCGCGGATGGCGCCACCACCGGCGATGCCGCCGTCGCTGGCGTGGTGGGCGTCGTCACTGCAACTGTCGGGGCTGGACTTCGGGCGGTCCGAAGTTGCCCGTCAATTCCTTTCCCGGGCACACCAACTCGACCGGGGCCTGCGCCAGCAGATGGCCTACCGGATCGCCGGTGACGTCGTGTCGCGCATCGCGCCGCCGCCCCCGCCCGGCGCGCCGCCGGAACTGGTGCTGGCCGCGGTCCTGGCCGAGCGGCACCGTCGCGACCTCGTGCGTCTGCGCCCGACGGGGCCGCCGCTGCCACAACCACCACCGTGGGGATACGGCCCACCAGCGCCGCCGTGGGGGTACGGCCCGCCGGCGGGCGCCGGGTCGCACCCGTGGCCGTCGCGTGACCGTCATGGCGGCGGCCCGCGCGGTTAGAGTCGCCACCTGCCCAAGATCGGCGCCTCGTCCGTCGAGGAGCACCGCGCGCAGGTCCAGCAGCGCATCGTCGACGCTTTCAGCGCGCTGATGGCCCAGTTCAGCTTCGACGCGATCACGATGGCCAGGCTCGCGGCGCAGGCCGGCATCGGGCGCACCGCGATCTATCACCGCTTCCCCGCGGCCGCCAACGGTCACCGCCCTCGATTGGTTCCGGGCGCGATGACGTCGAGGTCGTGCTCGTCGCAGGCGGCGATGAAGCGTCGGTCGTACGCGCACACGATGGTCACGCTGGATTTGTTGACCAGAACCGTGGCGAGGTGGATGGCGTCGAGGGTTCGGAGTTCGGATGGCGGGATCGTCTGGGCCAGTGCGGCGATCTCGGGTGTCATCAACAGCGTGTCGACCTTGTCGAGGATTCTGCGGGCTGCCATGACGGCGTCACCCTCGACTGGCGGCACTTCGTCGACGGTTCGGGTGGTTGACAGTGCGGCGTCGTCGATGCGCACTGCGGCGCGCATGAGTTCGATGCGACCGATCTGGGCGGTGCAGCAGTCGACTCGGGAGGCGCGCACGCCCCGGGTGGCGCGGGCTGGCCGGCCGTCGTCGGTGACGTCGTTGAGCCATTCGATGAG
>NZ_JBYCLC010000141.1:0-5885 GCF_057473685.1 Mycobacterium sp. TH-M116
CCGGCGCGGTGCTGGCGGTCCAGATGCCGTTGGGTGCGGCGCAGCCGCATCGTGTCCAGCCGGATGGCATCGGCCAGCGGCTCCACCCACCCCGACCAGCTCCCGTCCGCGCGCGCCACGGCCACCGCGATCTGGCTCGGCCCGAGGTCGAAAGACACCTGTCCATCGCCGACCGGGTGCCGCCGCGTCGGGCGCCCATCACAGACCAACTGCATCCGGTAGGCATCGCGGCCGTTGATCACCGTGCACACAATCCGCGTCGAGCGCACCTTCCCCCCGGCGACGAGCGCCTCGATCTCGGCAAGTTCGGCTGCCTGCTCCCGACGACGTCTACCCGATGCGGCTAAGGGAGCGACCGGGATCACGAACCCCGCCCCCCACTGCAACCCGACCAGACGACCCGCCGCGTCGATGTTCGGGCGCAGCGCGCCATGGCCGTCCTTGGCCGCCAGCGAATGCAACCCACGCTTGAGGGATTTGAACCGCGGCGTGCCTTTCAGGCCGAGGTGCCACTGCCTGACAGCGTCGAACGCCCGCGCCCCCAAGTTCTGGGTTTCCTGGGCCGGCAGATGCTCGCGCACCCACGACCGCCGCAGCGACGACGCGAACGATTGTGCGGCGTTGGCGGTGAAGCCGTGCGCGGCCTCCACCGCCCGAAACGCCGCACCCCGATGCGTGCGCGGCAGTTCTCGCGCCGCCTGCCACGCCGGATCGGCCTTCACCGCGCGGCTACGCCCGATGAACTCACCGGCCACCGCGTTATACACCCGCACACCAGTGAAAAACCGGATCCCGATCTCGTGGCGTTGGCATTCGCCCGCAGCGGCCACGACCGCACATGCGTGGGCGCGTCCTTCGGGCGCTTGCGCGCCCGCGGCTTGCGCTCACCGCGCGACCGATCACCGGCGCCAACAGGTGTTGTCGGTCCGGGCGGGTAGACACCGTCGGTGTGCATCCCACGACGGTAAAAGACACCACCGACATCGCGGCGCCAGCGGGCAGCGACGACTACCGGCGCGCCGCCCACAGCGTGTCGGCGCCGTGGGCACATCTTGTTTTCGTGACCACGTACCGCCGGCGGATTCTCAACTCGGCGATGCTGGACTTCTGCGAGCACACCATGTCGGGCGTGTGCTCCGATCTGGGCGCCGAGTTCGTTGAGTTCAACGGCGAGCCCGAGCACGTGCACCTGCTGGTCTCTCACCCGCCCACCCTGGCGGTCGCCCCACTGGTACAGCGGCGCAAAGGCCGCTCCAGCTACGAAATACGCCGCGAATACACCGCACCGTGCGTGCGGGCCCGCATGCGCAGCCACCTGTGGTCGCCATCGTATGTCGCCGCCTCCGCTGGCGGAGCGCCGTTGTCGGTGATCAAACGCTACAGCGAAAACCAAACCCGGCCCCTCTAACATCGGGCTACGCCCGACAGGGGCCGATCCACGCAGCCGCTACGCCGCTGGTTTGCGCCAGTGGTTACCTCATCCACCAACGTGATGCGCTAACCGCACTGCTAAAGCAGCGCGGCTTGCGCGCTACGATTCCTGGTCATCATGACTGCCGCGGGCCGCAACTACGGCGGGCTCACCCCCGAACAGCGTGCGCAGGGACGCCGCGAACGCCTGATCGAGGCCGCCCGCATGCTCGTCGCCGAGGGCGGCGTGGCCTCGCTGACCGTCGATCTGGTCTGCCAGCAGGCGAATTTGAGCAAGCGGTACTTCTATGCCGAATTCGCCGGTAAGGACGACCTGCTCGACGCCTGCGCCGACGATCTGTTCCGGCGGTTGGTGGCCCGGATGGACGAGGTGCTGACCACCGCCCCGCTCGCCGATCGCGTCGAGGGCACCCTGCGCGCCGTGGTGCGCGCTCTGGCATCCGACCGCGCGGACGCGCGGCTGTACATGGAGTGCCCGGGCTTTCCGCGGCTGCGGGAACATCAACGGCGTGCGGTGCGCGACTTCACCGACCGCATGGCGGCCGACGCCATCGTCTTCACCGGACGCCCCAAGCCATCCGTCGACCGGAAGTTGGCGACGCGCGCGCTGGTCGCCGGGACCACCGACCTCATCGTCGCCTGGCTGCACGGCGACATCGACACCGACGAGGACACCCTGGTCACCACCCTGACCGCCGCGGCCGGCGGGGCGGCAACCGCCCTCTAGCCGGTTCGGCTTGTCGCGCAGCCGTTTTCGCTAGGGGCACGGATGCCGCATCGCGCCCGGAGACGTCTGCCCGGCACCGTTCCAGCCCAGCGAGATCACGACGAACCGCGGGCGGTAGAGGCCCACCCGGCGGTACAGGTCGCCGCCGGGCAAGGTGTCGACACTGTTGACGTTGTAGGAAACCACGACGGCGGTGGGCGTCGAGTACTCGGGATGAACGTGGGCGTTGTAGGTGTAGACGTCGGCGTCGTGATAAGTCCCCGAGCTGCCGCTCTCGGGCGTGACGTACAAGGTGGTCGCGGGCCCGAACGGCCCCGTCGGGGCGGGGCCGAACCGGCCGACGATCCGGTCGCTGAATCCCGTGCCGCCCTGCATCGTGGTGAGCATGTACGCGCCGTGGCGCAGCCTGTGCACCGAGAACTCGCCGGCGATGCCGTCAGTCACCCGCAATGAATCCGACTCCGCCGTCGACCAGCCCCGGCCGGTCCAGTAGGAGAAAGGTTGGCGCAGATCGCCTCCCGTGACGCGGGCCACGTGCAGATACCTGTGTTCGCCGTCGGTCTCGACACCGTACACGTAGGTCCAGGCGCCGGCCGGCTGCACCCACTGACCCCACTGGATGCCGCGCGACCGCGGCAGCGGCGTCACCGCCGGAACCCGCAGATCGCGGACGTCGAACCGGGCCAACGCGGATCCCGCGAAGGCGAAGTCGAACGGACCGGGACCGGTGGGCCGCCACTCGGTGACCGGAACCTGCAGTGCCCCATCGAGGTACGTCGCGGCTCCCAGCCAGAACCAATGGGTGGGATCGGCCGGCGCGATCAGCGCCGCGGGTCGGGCGGCGGTCCCGCCGACGATGGTGGAAAAGCGTCCCACGGCGTCACGCACGACGAACGAGTTGTGCACGAAGGCCGCGTCGGGTGGCCGGGCCCGCGCGGTGACGGGGCCCAGGAACGTGTCCGAGAAGGCGAAGACCTCCCTCCCGTCGGGAAGCGGCGACGTCCACGTGGAATCCCCGCCGGTCCACCCGGCACCGGAGTTCGCGTAGTCCGCAAGCGCGGTGTCCAGGCAGGTCAGCGGCACCGCGCGCGGCGCCGGCGACGGCGTGGCCGGACCCGAGGCGAGCGCGGTGATCAGCAGGGCGACGAGCAGCCCGCCGGCCCGTCGCCCCGGTCCACGCCGCACCGTCACACGATAGCCCTGCTCGGCGAACGACCCGGCCGGCGAGCATGGTGAGCCTTTCCTTCCCGCGCGTGCGGAGCACCCAAAATGGCCTGATTTAGGGACGTTTGGCCCTAGGGACGAGCGCTCACGGCTCGGAATACTGAGGCGCCGTGCCCAAAGCTGTTCCTATTATTGAATTCTCTGGAGGAACTCGATGACCGCGGAAGCACCGCCGGTACCCGGACTTCAAGCCCGCCGGCCGTTCCCGCAGCGTGTAGGCCCCAAGGGCAACCTCATCTACAAGCTGATCAGCACCACCGACCACAAGATGATCGGCATCATGTACATGGTCGCCTGCTTCGTCTTCTTCTTCATCGGCGGACTGATGGCGTTGTTGATGCGCCTGGAACTCGCGATGCCCGGGCTACAGTTCCTGTCCAACGAGCAGTACAACCAGCTGTTCACCATGCACGGCACAGCAATGCTGCTGTTCTACGCGACCCCGATCGTCTTCGGGTTCGCCAACCTGGTGCTGCCGCTGCAGATCGGTGCTCCTGACGTGGCCTTCCCGCGGTTGAACGCATTGTCATTCTGGCTGTTCGTGTTCGGGGCGCTGATCGCGCTGGGCGGGTTCATCGTTCCCGGCGGTGCGGCCGATTTCGGGTGGACCGCCTATACCCCGCTGTCGCAGGTGTCGCACAGTCCCGGGGCGGGAGCAGACCTGTGGATCCTGGGGATCGGCGTCGGCGGCCTGGGCACGATCCTGGGCGCGGTCAACATGATCACCACCGTGGTGTGCATGCGCGCGCCGGGGATGACCATGTTCCGATTGCCGATCTTCACCTGGAACATCCTGATCACCAGTGTGCTTGTTCTGGCTGTCTTCCCGCTACTCACGGCGGCGCTGTTCGGGCTGGCCGCCGACCGCCACCTCGGCGCACACGTCTACGACGCCGCCAATGGCGGGGTCATTCTCTACCAGCACCTGTTCTGGTTCTTCGGGCATCCGGAGGTCTACGTCATCGCGCTGCCGTTCTTCGGCATCGCCTCCGAGATCATCCCGGTGTTCTCCCGCAAACCGATCTTCGGCTACACCACGCTTGTCTATGCGACGTTGTCGATCGCGGCGCTGTCGGTGGCGGTGTGGGCGCACCACATGTTCGCCACGGGGGCGGTCCTGCTGCCGTTCTTCTCGTTCATGACGTTTTTGATCGCCGTCCCGACCGGAATCAAGTTCTTCAACTGGATCGGCACGATGTGGCGGGGCCAGTTGACCTTCGAGACACCGATGCTGTTCTCGATCGGTTTCCTGGTCACCTTCCTGCTCGGCGGCCTCACCGGGGTGATGCTGGCCAGCCCGCCGCTCGACTTCCACGTCAGCGACACCTATTTCGTGGTGGCGCACTTCCACTACACACTGTTCGGCACGATCGCGTTCGCCACCTACGCCGGCATCTACTTCTGGTTCCCCAAGATGACGGGCCGCCTGCTCGACGAACGCCTGGGCAAGCTGCACTTCTGGCTGACCCTGATCGGATTCCACACCACTTTCCTGGTCCAGCACTGGCTGGGCAATTCGGGGATGCCGCGACGCTACGCCGACTACCTGCCCACCGACGGGTGGCAGACCCTCAACGTCGTGTCGACCATTGGGGCCTTCATCCTCGGGGTGTCGGTACTGCCGTTCGTGTGGAACGTGTTCAAGAGTTGGCGCTACGGCGAACCGGTGACCGTCGATGACCCGTGGGGTTTCGGCAACTCGCTGGAGTGGGCGACGAGTTGCCCGCCACCGCGGCACAACTTCACCGAACTGCCCCGGATCCGCTCCGAGCGGCCGGCTTTCGAACTGCACCACCCGCACATGGTCGAGCGGATGCGCGCCGAATCCTACGTCGGCCGCGGCAAAACCCACGCCAAGGCCGCGGATCCGGTTCGGGTCTGAATCCCCAGACCCGTTCCGGTCCATCCGGTGCGACGTGAAACCTGTCGGACCCACCGGGCTGTGGGCTTCTCGACGCGTGCGGGTGGCGGTGAAGAATGTGGTCCTCAGCAAGCGCTCGAAGACCGGAGGCAGCCCGCCGGGTGGTGTCATCGCCGGGCGGCATGCTGGCGGTGCGTTCCGCCAACTCCCCGCGCAGGGGACCCAGTTCGGCCGCGACGTGGCTGCCCACGGCCGACAACTCGTGCACTGTGTCGAACAGCGCGTCCTGTGCGGACTCGTCGTGAGCCTGCGCAAGCAGGGGAAACGCCGCAGCCGGCATTTAATTATATTGGCTAATAAAATGCCGGGTGGGTTCCCTCAGGACGGCCTGCGGGCAAGCCTTCATGCGGTGCCGTTCACGAATCAACGCCGAAATCCCGGGTTTGGGATCCGTGAAAGGGGGGGATTATTTCGGCATGATCGCACGTCACATCGCTCGTCTTCTCGGTCCGGCCGTCGTCGCGGCGTCAGGCCTGGGCGCCTCAGCCCTGACGTCGGCCATTCCGTTCGCCGCCGCCCAGGGCTGCCCGGACGTTCAAGTGGTGGCCGCCCGCGGCACCGGGGAGGACCCCGGCCCCGGCC
>NZ_JBYCLC010000142.1:0-2366 GCF_057473685.1 Mycobacterium sp. TH-M116
TGTCATGGGGCAGGTCGCCCAACCCTGCGATGCATTGGCGGCAAACCACTCGCGGATACGCACATGGTGGATGTGGGAGTCCCACGCCAAAGCGACCGGCGCGTTGACGTCGAGCAGCGCCATCGTCGGTGGTCAGTCCTCGTCGAGCGCACGTCGGACGGTTTGGGGGGTGATCGGCGGCGTACCCGACGGCACACGGATGACCGGCAACCCATCGGCGGTGTCGACGCGCGCGGGAGTCAGACCGCGGCGGGCCAACTCGGAGATCACCGCGCCCAGGGACCGCCACTCGCCGGCGGCGAGTTCGCGTGCCGCAGCGACGACGTCGTCGTCGATGTCCAGGGTTGTTCGCATGGTGTGATGCTATCGAATCAACGCATCAGTAGTTGCCGATGTCCGATAGCTCTTTTCCTCGACCACGCTCCCGCGCCGGCCAACCGCCCGCATCCAGACGAGAAGTGGCGCGCGTCACCGGCGGCGCGTGCCGACAAACACCTCGCCGAGGACATCCAGGGCCGCGGGCACCACCCGGTAGTACGCCCATTTGCCGCGCTGCGTCCGTTCCAACAGACCTGCAGCGACCAGAGTCTTGAGGTGATGCGACACCGTGGGCTGGGACAGTCCGACCGGCGCGGTCAGGTCGCACACGCATGCCTCGGCGCCGTCATGGCCCGCAATCAATGACACCAGCCGCAGCCGGGTCGGCTCGGCCAACGCCTTGAGGACGACGGCCAACCGCTCTGCGGCGGCCACGTCCAGCATGCCGTCGGTGATCGGGCTGCAGCACGCAGCAAGGTCGGCCACCGGCCGCGAGTCGTCGCGTTCGGTGAGGGACGTGGTCGTGGCGGGCATGGCCCCAGTGTGACATACATTGACGGTCATCGATTAGTCGTGCAGACTGAACCCATAGATATCCGTCGATGGAAGGAGTGGGTCGGATGACTACCGAACACAACGAGCTGCGCGATCAGGTTCGGGCGAGCTACGGCGCCGCCGCCACCGCGGCGCGTAGCGGTGACACCAACAGCGACGTGCTGACCGCCGCGAGCTGCTGCGGGTCAAGCGACTCGGCCGATGTTGGGACCATCTTCGGCGCCGGCCTCTACGGCACCGACGAGCATTCCGAGATTCCCGCCGAAGCGCTCGCGGCCAGCCTGGGCTGCGGTAACCCGACCGCGGTCGCCGACCTGCACCCGGGCGAACGGGTGCTTGACTTGGGTTCCGGCGGCGGCATCGACGTTTTGTTGTCGGCGCGCCGGGTCGGCCCACAGGGGTTCGCCTACGGCGTCGACATGACCGACGAAATGCTCGCTCTGGCCGAGGAGAACAAAGCCAAGGCTGGTGCCACCAATGTCGAGTTCCGCAAGGGCACTATCGAGGACATCCCGCTACCCGACGCAGCCGTCGACGTTGTGATCTCCAACTGTGTGATCAACCTGTCGGCCGACAAACCGGCTGTGCTCGCCGAGATATTCCGGGTCCTGGTCCCCGGCGGGCGGATCGGGATCTCCGACGTGGTCGCCGAAGACCAGCTCAGCGCGGCGGAGCGCGCCGAACGCGGCTCCTACGTCGGCTGCATCGCCGGAGCGCTGTCCGAGCAGGAATACCTCGCCGGGCTGGCCGCAGTCGGATTCACTGCTGCCACAGTCACGTTCACCCACGAAGTGGCCCAAGGAATGCACGGCGCGATCATCCGGGCAACCAAACCCACCACGTCCACACAATGAGGCAACCACACAGACAACGATCGCGCCGCGAAGCCGGCACCACATCACGTTGACAGATGGCGGCGACGACATCGCCGATCGCGTCAGGATCCTGATCACCGAACTTTTGACGGCACCCAAAACCTCCACATCAATCGCCGATCCGTCCAAACACGCTGCTTTCCAAAGCGTCAGCGTGACCTCTCGGCCGGTGATGCCCATTTCCGCCGGGCGCCCGCCAACGGAGTCGACCTGGTGCGCCCGCGATGGCCACCAGGGTGCACAGAAAGATCAGTGGGCTGGCGCGGAGCAACCGCACCAGCCCACTGTCACGTTTGGAGTTGCTTAGACGGCAGTGACTCCTACTGCCTGAGGCCCTTTGGCGCCTTGCGCAACCTCGAACTGAACACGCTGGTTTTCCTCGAGCGAACGGTAACCGTTCCCCTGGATCTCCGAGTAGTGGACGAACAGGTCTTTCGCGCCGTCGTCCGGGGTGATGAAGCCGAAGCCCTTCTCACCGTTGAACCATTTCACAGTCCCCTGTGCCATTTACTTTCTTCTCTCATTTCAAATGCGGACATACCTAAAACATCCGCGCGATCAACCTAGCACGCGCCGTGCTGTTTATTGACAACTGCTGTCGCGCTGCGGCGACGAACC
>NZ_JBYCLC010000143.1:0-12386 GCF_057473685.1 Mycobacterium sp. TH-M116
CTCCGGCCAAGAAAGCCGTGACCAAGGCTCCGGCCAAGAAAGCCGTGACCAAGGCTCCGGCCAAGAAAGCCGTGACCAAGGCTCCGGCCAAGAAGGCCGTGACCAAGGCTCCGGCCAAGAAGGCGGCGGCAACGTCACGGCGCGGCCGCAGGTAGGCAGTCCCGAGCAGAAGCCCTTCGGGGGCAGCCATTGCCCCCGAAGGGCATTCGACTGTCAGGCGCGCACGTTGGCGGCCAGCGCACCGCCGATGTAATCGGCAGCCGTGAGCCGCCCGTCCGACAGCGACAGCACCCAGGTGCTTCCCTTGTTGTTGCGCGACTTGGCGGGGCGCAGCCCGTCGCGTCGGCACCACCAGTCGATCAGATCGGGAATCACTTTGCCCTGGGTGCAGATGACCGGTGTGCCCGGTTGTGCGGCGATCTGCAGGGAGCGCTCCCGGCCGCGACGCGGGTCCTGCGCGTAGGACTCCTCGGTCAGGGTCATCTCGTTGTGCACCGGCACACCGAGTTCGGCGGCAAGTGGTTCCACCGTCTGCCGGCAGCGCACCCGGTCGGCCGCGTACACCCCGGTGGCCCCGAAGGCCATCAGCTGCGGAACCAGCGCCTCGGCCTGTGCCCGGCCCCGCTTGTCCAGCGGCCGCAGGGCGTCATCGCCGGAGAACCGTGATTTGCTGCCCGCGGTGCCGTGCCGGACCACAAGCACGGTGTGCGTGTCTGCCGGCTTCTTGGCGAAGCGGCGCAACACTTTTCGATCATGCGGGTAGGTCAGCCTGCCCATCGCGTCGATCACCGGCAGCCAGATCAGCTTGTCGACCTCTTTTCCCGGCGCGAACTGGCCGCCGGTGCTGCGTGCCGCCCAGTAATGCACCTTTTTGGCGCCCTGGGCGATGGGGTAGCTCACCGTGGTGAGCTGCGTGCCGAGAATGGCGTGGTGACCGGTCTCCTCGCGGACCTCCCTCACCGCGGCGACCGGTGCCGTCTCACCGGCGTCGACTTTGCCTTTGGGAAGCGACCAGTCGTCGTAGCGGGGGCGGTGGATCACGGCGATCTCGACGTCCGTGGTGGCCGGACCGGCCGCACCCGGCCGCCACAGCACCGCGCCCGCGGCGTAGACGATCCGGGTCCCCGAGCGCCGAGCGGCGGGCGGGTTCTGGATCGGCAACTTCTCTCCTGCAGGTCAATTCGGCCAGGGTTGTCGGCGTCCGGGCGTGACGTGGAAAGCTACCACATCCCCTCAGGAGCTCCGGTGCCGCTCCATCAGCGATTCCTGGTGGTCGCGCACGGTGTGGCCGTCGTGGGGCATCGCCGTCCACTGGCCGTCGGCGCCCAGCTCCCAGCAGCGGGTGGCCGGGTCCAGCGCGGACTCGAACAGGTCGTCCAGTTGCAGTGTCAGCTTGGGATCCTTGACCTGAGCCAGCACCTCGACGCGCCGGTCGAGGTTGCGGTGCATCATGTCGGCACTGCCGATCCAGAATTCGTTGATGCCGCGGAAATGGATGATCCGCGAATGTTCGAGGAAGCGGCCGAGGATCGAACGGACCACGATGTTTTCGGAGAAGCCCTCCACACCGGGGCGCAGAGCGCAGATGCCGCGTACCACGACCTCGACCCGGACCCCGGCCTGCGACGCCCGGTAGAGCGCGTCGATGACCTGCTCGTCGACCAGCGCGTTCATCTTCATCCGGATCCGCCCGCCACCACGCTCGGAGTGAGCGGCGATTTCGCGGTCGACGCGTTCGATGATGCCGGCGCGAATTCCGTGCGGAGCCACCAAAAGATTGCGGTAGGTCAGTTTGCGCGAATAGCCGGTCAGCGAGTTGAACAAGTCGGTCAGGTCCGCGCCGATGTCGGGGGCCGCCGTCAGCAGACCGATGTCCTCGTACAACCGTGCCGTCTTGCTGTTGTAGTTGCCCGTCCCGATATGGCAATACCGCCTGATTGCCGAACCTTCGCGCCGCACCACCAGGCAGGTCTTGCAGTGCGTCTTGAGCCCGAGGAGCCCGTAAACCACGTGCACGCCCGCCTGTTCGAGTTCGCGGGCCCAGCGGATGTTGGCCTGTTCGTCGAAACGCGCCTTGAGCTCGACCAGGGCCACGGCTTGCTTGCCGGCCTCGGCGGCCTCGATCAGCGCGCGGACGATGGGCGAATCACCCGATGTGCGGTACAGCGTCTGTTTGATCGCCAGGACGTTGGGGTCGGCGGCGGCCTGCTCGATGAAGCGCTGCACGCTGGTGGAGAAAGAGTCGTAGGGGTGGTGCACCAGCACGTCGCCTTCGCGCAGCGTCGAGAAGATGCTCTTGGGCGTTTCCCGGTCGGCGAACGCGGGATGCGTGTCCGGGACGAACGCCGCATCCTTGAGTCCCGGCCGGTCCAGCCCGTAGACCTGCCACAGCGACGACAGATCCAGCAGGCCGGGCACCTCGATGACGTCACCGGGATGCACGTCGAGTTCGCGCAGCAGCAATTCGAGCATGCTCTCGGTCATGTCGTCGGCGATCTCCAGGCGCACCGGCGTGCCGAAGCGCCTGCGCGCCAATTCCCGCTCCATCGCCTGCAACAAGTCCTCGTCGCGGTCTTCCTCGACCTCCATGTCGGCATTGCGGGTGATGCGGAAAGCGTGCTGTTCGACGATCTCCATGCCCGGGAAGAGGTCCGGAAGGAAGACGGCGATCAGTTCCTCCATCGGCAGGTAACGGATGACGTCCGGTCCGTCGATCCCGCCGTCGCGGCTGTCGAGTTCGACGAAGCGGTCGACGTTGTTGGGCACCTTCACCCGGGCGAAGTGCTGGCTGCCGTCCTCGGGTTGCCGCACGCTGACTGCCAGGTTCAGGCTCAGCCCGCTGACGAACGGGAACGGGTGAGCGGGATCGACGGCCAGCGGCGTCAGAACGGGGAAGACCTGCTCGGTGAAATAGGTTGACAACCGTTCGCGTTCAGCCTGATCCAGATCGGTCCACGTGACGATGTGGATGCCTTCCGCGGCAAGCGCCGGTCGCACCGAATCGAGGAAAACCCGCGCGTGCTGGCTGGCGATCTTCTGGGTCTGCTCGCCGATGACGGCCAGTTGCTCGCGCGGCGTCAGACCGTCGGCGGAGCGGACCGACAGCCCCATCTCGTCGCGGCGTTTGAGACCGGCCACCCGCACCATGTAGAACTCGTCGAGGTTGGAGGCGAAGATGGCCAGGAACTTGGCCCGCTCCAGCAGGGGCAGCGAACTGTCGGCCGCCAGCGCGAGAACGCGTGCATTGAAGTCCAGCCAACTGAGTTCCCGGTTGAGGTAACGGTCTTCTGGCAGGTCGGTGGTCGGCGCCTGGGTCGCTGCGGGTGGTGCCGCCACCGCGGAGTCGCCCGCATGCCATACGCTCTCGTCGGGACGGGGTTCGGTTTCGGTATCGGTCACGATGTGATCATTGCTCATCAGGCCCGTGTGCTGCCACCGTGATACGGGCATCCATCGCCCGTTGGTGTGAAGTTCACCCCGGGGACGGATTCCCCGCAACGCCGGCCGGCCTCAGTGCTGCGCGAGAGCCCGGGCGGTCGCCGCCCCGACCCCGAGGCGCCGGGCGGCCGTCAGGTCGGCGGGGGTGTCCACGTCGCAGCGCAGGCCGGGCCACGCGCCCGTCAGCTCGATCGCGCCCGAACAACGATGCCGCGCCGACGAATCCGGGCCGAACCGCGGATCGAGCGGAGTCCCGAACGCGCTCAGCGCGGAGGTTCCCGTCGCCAGCCGGTCCGCGACGAAGCTGCGGCGGTGCTGGCGTGCCGCGGCTATCGCCTCGGCGAGTTCGCGGGCCTGCAGTGCGGGCAGGTCTCCCTGCAGCACAATGATATTTGCGAACTTCTCGGCCACCGATCGTTCGGCGGCGATGATCGCGTTGTTCAGTGGGTCCGCGTGGACCTCGGGTGTCGGGTCGGCCAGCACGTCGGCGCCGAGCCCGGCTGCGGCGGCCGCGGCCACCTCATCGGGCGTGACGACGGTGATCGAACCCAGTGCCGGCACTGCCGCCGCGGCCGTCAGGGTGTCGACGAGCATCGCCAGCACCACCTTCTCGCGGGTAGCTGCCGACAACACGGGGGCCAGCCTGGTCTTGGCGGCGGCCAATCGCTTGACGGCGATGATCACAGCGACGTCGGCGCCGTCGTCGCCCTCGATGCCGATCATGAGTTCATCCTGCCAGGACGCCCACTTCGCCCCGACCCGCCCGGCATCGCCGCTTGGTTACTGTGGAGCGCCGGGTGATGGCCCGGCGAACACGGGTGGTCGCGGTGACAGACAGCGGGGACAGACAGCGGTGACAGACAGCGGTGACAGACAGCGATGACAGGCAGCGATGACAGACAGCGATGACAGGCAGGGGTGGCCGATGACCGGTACCGCGGGCGAGGGCGGCATCGCGGTGATGGGCGCCGGCGCGTGGGGCACAGCGCTGGCGAAAGTTCTCGTCGACGCCGGCGGGCCGGAGGCGAAGGTCACGCTGTGGGCCCGGCGGGCCGCCCTCGCCGAGCAGATCAACGCCACCCGGCGCAACGAGGACTATCTGCCCGCCACGTTGCTCCCGCCGGGCATCCGCGCCACCGCCGACGCGCAGGAGGCGCTGGCGGGCGCGTCGACGGTGCTGCTGGGGGTGCCCGCCCAGACGATGCGGGCCAATCTCGAGCAGTGGGGGCCGCTGCTGGGCAACGGTGCGACCCTGGTCAGTCTGGCCAAGGGCATCGAGCTGGGCACCCTGATGCGGATGAGCCAGGTCGTCGTCGCGGTGACCGGCGTCGATCCGGCGCACGTTGCGGTGATCTCCGGGCCGAACCTGGCCGGCGAGATCGCCGCGGGCCAGCCCGCGGCCACCGTGGTCGCCTGCAGCGACTCCGGTCGCGCGGTCGCACTGCAGCGCATGCTCAACAGCGGGTACTTGCGCCCCTACACCAACAGCGACGTGATCGGCACCGAGATCGGCGGCGCCTGCAAGAACGTCATCGCACTCGCGTGCGGGATGGCGGTCGGCGTCGGGCTGGGCGAGAACACCGCGGCCGCGATCGTCACCCGGGGCCTCGCCGAAATCATGCGGCTGGGGATCGCGCTGGGGGCCAAAGGCGCGACGCTGGCCGGGCTGGCCGGCGTCGGCGATCTGGTTGCCACGTGTACGTCGCGGTACTCGCGTAACCGCGCGTTCGGCGAACGCCTGGGCCGGGGCGCCACCGTGCAGTCCGCGCTGCAGGCCGGCGTGGGGGACCACGTCGTCGAGGGGGTGACGTCCTGCGAGTCGGTGCTGGCGCTGGCGTCCAGTTACGACGTCGAGATGCCGCTCACCGACGCCGTGCACCGGGTCTGCCACAAAGGACTGTCGGTGGACGACGCGATGGCCCTGCTGCTGGGCCGCCGCACCAAGCCCGAGTGAGGGCGACCCGAGAGCCGCTCAGCCGGTAGCCTCTCCCTATTGTGGATTCCTCGGACCGGCCGGCAGCCCCGCCACCCGGTGGCCGCGTGCGCGTTGCGGTCGTCTTCGGCGGGCGCAGCAACGAGCACGCCATCTCCTGTGTGTCGGCGGGCAGCATCCTGCGCAACCTCGACCGGCGGCGGTTCGACGTGGTCGCGATCGGCATCACCCCCGAAGGCTCCTGGGTGCTCACCGACGGTGACCCCGATGCGTGGGCGATCACCGGACGCCGCCTGCCGGAGGTGACGACCGAATCGGGCACCGAGCTGGCCCTGCCGGCGGATCCGCGGCGCGGGGGCCGCCTGGTGTCGCTGTCCACGGGCGCCGGTGCCGCGCCGGCCCCTGCCCTCGGCGCGGTCGACGTGGTGTTTCCGGTGCTGCACGGCCCCTACGGCGAGGACGGCACCATCCAGGGGCTGCTCGAACTCGCCGGTCTGCCCTACGTGGGCGCCGGGGTGTTGGCCAGTGCGGCCGGCATGGACAAGGAGTTCACGA
Organism: Mycobacterium sp. TH-M116; assembly: GCF_057473685.1. Lineage (NCBI taxonomy): Bacteria > Bacillati > Actinomycetota > Actinomycetes > Mycobacteriales > Mycobacteriaceae > Mycobacterium > Mycobacterium sp. TH-M116. The sequence continues at coordinate 5,927 of NZ_JBYCLC010000143.1, forward strand.
AGAAGCTGCTGACCGCCGAGGGGCTGCCCGTCGGCGCGCACGTGGTGCTGCGCCCGTCGCGCTCGACCTTGGGGCCCGAGGAGCGCGAGCGGCTGGGCCTGCCGGTCTTCGTCAAGCCCGCCCGCGGCGGGTCCTCGATCGGTGTCAGCCGGGTGTCGCGCTGGGACGAGCTGCCCGCCGCTGTCGCCGCCGCCCGCCGACACGACCCGAAGGTGATCATCGAGGCGGCGGTCAACGGCCGGGAGTTGGAGTGCGGCGTGCTCGAAATGCCCGGCGGCACCGTGCAGGCCAGCATGCTCGGGGAGATCCGGGTGGCCGGGGTGCGGGGTCGCGAGGACGGGTTCTACGACTTCGCGACCAAATACCTCGACGACGCAGCCGAATTGGACGTGCCCGCGAAGGTCGACGACGACATCGCCGACACCGTGCGCGAATTGGCGATCCGGGCGTTCCGGGCCATCGACTGCCAGGGGCTGGCCCGCGTCGACTTCTTCCTCACCGACGACGGTCCGGTGATCAACGAGATCAATACCATGCCGGGTTTCACCACGATCTCGATGTTCCCGAGGATGTGGGCGGCCAGCGGTGTGGACTACCCGACCCTGTTGGCGACCATGATCGATACGGCGCTGGCCCGCGGAACGGGCCTGCGCTGAGCGTGAATCTGGCCGACCACTAGCGGGGGCGGGCCGGGTCGATCGGCACCGCTGCGACGGTGCGGTCGATCACGTCGGAGATCTCCTGGATGGGTGTCGGCCCGGAGTCCGGCGGCAGCGTCAGCGCCACGTATACCGGCCGGTCCACCGCGTACCAGGTGAAGGCCGCCGCGTCGGTCCGTGCGGGACCGGCGGATTGCGCCCCGTCGGCCGTCTCGAACCACTGCACGCGGTCGACGACCTGGATCGGCGACCCCACCACGAAGCCGGCGGGCCGGTCCATGCCGCAGCGCAGCACGACGGGTTCGCCCCGGGTATCGGCGCGCCACGCGGCCGCGCCAACCGGCGCCGGCTGCGCCAGCGGTGCGCGGCGGTAGGCGCCCAGCTGTTGCGGTAGCGCGTTGTCCAGCGCCCGGCACGCGGGATCCTCGGCATGGGGCGCGGGCATCGCCGGAAGGGCGACCGGTCGCGGCGGACCCGCCCGGTTCGCCGCGATGACCAGCACCACCCCGATCGCTGCGACGGCCAGCGCTACCGCGGCGACGATCACCGCGCGCGGCGGTCCCGAGTCGCCGGGATCGTCGCCGGGATCGGTGGCCGGGTCGGTCGTCAACGCCCCCGTGCCTCCTTCTCGTACACTGGCGCGGTCCGCTCGCGCGGGCAGGTAACGAACGTACCGCAGGTCGCAGGAGGTGCTGTGCGCGACGACACGTCTGGCACCGCCCCGAGCCTGCGGCAGCTCGGCGAGTTCGCCGTGATCGACCGGTTGGTGCGGGGTCGCCGGCAGCCCGGCGCGGTGTTGCTCGGGCCGGGCGACGACGCAGCGATGGTGTCCGCCGGCGACGGCCGGGTGCTGGCGTCCACCGACATGCTGGTGCAGGACCGGCACTTCCGGCTGGACTGGTCGACACCCCACGACGTCGGACGCAAGGCGATCGCCCAGAACGCCGCCGACGTCGAGGCGATGGGCGCGCGGGCGACGGCGTTTCTCGTCGGCTTCGGGGCGCCCGGCGACACCGCGGCGGCGGACGCCGACGCGCTGGTCGACGGCATGTGGGAGGAGGCGGCACGTGTCGGCGCCGGCATCGTCGGCGGTGACCTGGTCAGCTGCCCGCAATGGGTGCTGTCGGTGACGGCGCTGGGCGACCTGGGTGGCCGCCCACCGGTGCTGCGCTCCGGCGCGAAACCCGGTTCGGTGCTGGCCGTCGCGGGCGAACTCGGTTGGTCGGCTGCCGGATATGCATTGTGGCACAACGGGATCGGTGGATTCGAAGACCTCCGCCGCCGGCATCTGGTGCCGCGGCCGCCGTACGGCGCGGGCGCCGCGGCCGCGGCCGCGGGCGCGGGCGCGATGATCGACGTCTCCGACGGCCTGGTCGCCGACCTGCGGCACGTCGCCGAGGCGTCCGGGGTGGGCATCGACGTGTCCATCGCGGCGCTCGCCGCCGACCACGACCCGCTGACCGCGGCCGCCGCCGCCGTGGGCGCCGACGCGTGGTCGTGGGTGCTCGGCGGCGGCGAAGACCACGCGCTGGCAGCCTGTTTCGCCGGCCCGGCGCCGCCCGGGTGGCGCGTCATCGGGCGGGTGCTCGACGGCCCGCCCCGGGTGTCCGTCGACGGCGCGCCGTGGGGCGGGTACGCGGGCTGGCAGTCGTTCCAGGAATAGCCGGGCGCCGTGAGTAGGGTGACGCGGTGACCGTCTACGCGATGACGAAGGGGCTGCAGTGACCGCCCGGCCGTTGCGCGAACTCGTCGAGCCGGGCTGGGCGCGGGCCCTGGCGCCGGTGGCCGATCAGGTGGCCGCCATGGGGCAGTTTCTGCGGGCCGAGGTCGCCGCGGGCCGTCGCTATCTTCCGGCGGGGCCGAACGTGTTGCGCGCCTTCACTTTTCCCTTCGAGGCCGTGCGGGTTCTCATCGTCGGGCAGGACCCGTATCCGACCCCCGGGCATGCGGTGGGCCTGAGCTTCTCGGTCGCCCCGGAGGTGCGCCCGCTGCCCCGCAGCCTGGCCAACATCTTCGACGAGTACACCGCGGACCTGGGGCATCCGCAGCCTTCGAGCGGCGATCTGACGCCGTGGGCGCAGCGTGGGGTGCTGCTGCTCAACAGGGTGCTGACGGTGCGCCCCAGCAACCCGGCGTCGCATCGGGGCAAGGGCTGGGAGGCGGTGACGGAGCGCGCGATTCGTGCCCTGGCCGAACGCCCGCAGCCGCTGGTGGCGATCTTGTGGGGCCGCGACGCGTCGACGCTCACACCGACGTTGGCCGCCGGCGACTGCATGGTCATCGAATCGCCGCACCCCTCGCCGCTGTCGGCGTCCCGCGGGTTCTTCGGCTCGCGGCCCTTCAGCCGCGCCAACGACATGCTGACGAAGCGGGGCGCCGATCCGATCGACTGGCGGTTGCCCTGACCGGGACGGGCGCCGCCCGCGACCGGGGTCAGAGCCGCGTCAGCCCCGGACGACCTTGCCGGCCTTGATGCAGGACGCGCACGCGTTGACCCGTTGCTTGTTACCGCCGGGACGGGTGACGACGTGCACGGTCTGGACGTTGGGATCCCACCGGCGGCTGGTGCGGCGGTGAGAGTGCGACACCGACTTGCCGAAGCCGGGGCCCTTCCCGCAGATATCGCACACAGCGGCCATGTCGAAGCTCCTCAAATCATCGGGGGTCTGGCAATCCGGCCGGGATGGTGGCGCCGAGATGTCCCTGCAAAGATGTCCCTGCAAAGATGTCCCTGCAAAGATGTCCCTGCAAAAATTTCCCTGCAAAAATTTCCCTGCAAAAATTTCCCTGCAAAACCGGGTCCGCTCAGGATACCGACTGTGGTGGGTAACCACCAAAACGATCGGCGGCCGTCGGCTATCTTACGTCCCGTGCTGTCGGCGCCGGTGGCTAGGCTGAATGGGCCGGTCTGCGAGCTTCGCCGGCGCGCCCCGGAGACCGGCGCGGAGGAGGTGGGTCGCGTGAGCATGGCGCAGGGCACGCTGGAGGGCAGGCCGGAGCGTGCCCTGGACGCGTCGGCCCTGCGGGACTGGGCGCACACCGCCGTCAGCGACCTGATCGTCCACATCGACGAGATCAACCGGCTCAACGTCTACCCGGTCGCTGATTCCGACACCGGCGCGAACATGCTGTTCACGATGCGTTCCGCGCTCGCGGAGGCCAACGCGGCGGCGGGTGCTTCGGGGTGCGTCGCCCGGGTCGCGGCCGCCTTGTCCGTCGGTGCGTTGCACGGTGCCCGCGGCAATTCCGGGGTGATCCTGTCGCAGATCCTGCGTGGTGTCGCCGACGTCGCCGCGGCCCGTGCCGCGGACGCCGGCGGTGAGCTGGCCGCGTTGGACGCCGCCGGCCTCGGGGCGGCGATGCACCGCGCCGTCGACCTGGTCATCGCCTCGATGGGCGGTCAGGAGGTGCCGGGGACCATCGTCTCGGTGTTGCGGGCCGCCGCCGACGCCGTCGCGGGGTGCGCCGGCGAAGGGCTGTCCACCGCGCTGGCCGCCGCGGGCGACGCGGCGGTGGTCGCGCTGGAGAAGACGACCGAGCAACTCGAGGTGCTCGCCGACGCCGGTGCTGTCGACGCGGGGGGGCGGGGGCTGCTGGTCCTACTGGACGCGCTGCGGTCGACGGTCACCGGGCAGGCTTGCGCCCGCGAGGTGTACGAGCTGTCGCCGCGCGCGCCGCAGCCCGACGCTGCGGCCCAGCGGCCGTCGCCGCAGTTCGAGGTGATGTACCGGTTGGACGGTTGCCCGGCCGCCGCCGTGCAGGTGCTGCGGGACCGGCTGGGGGAACTGGGTGATTCCGTGGCAATCGCGGCCGCGGGGAGCGGGGAGGGCTATTCGGTGCATGCGCACACCGACGACGCGGGCGCCGCGATCGAGGCGGGGCTGGCCGCCGGGCGGCCCAGCCGGATCGTGGTGTCGGCCCTGAGCTCGGGTGTCGCGGGTTTGCCGGCCGGCAGCTGGACGCGGGAACGGGCGGTCCTGGCCGTCGTCGACGGGGACGGTGCCGCCGAACTGTTCGCCGGTGAGGGCGCCTGTGTGCTGCGCCCGGGCCCCGACGAGCGCGAAATGTCCGGCCGCATCAGCGCTCACCAGCTGATTCGGGCCGTGGTGGACACCGGCGCCGCACAGGTGATGGTGCTGCCCAACGGGTTTGTGGCCGTCGAGGAACTGGTGGCCGGCTGCACCGCGGCCATCGGCTGGGGTATCGACGTGGTCCCGATACCGACCGGGTCGATGGTGCAGGGGCTGGCCGCGCTGGCCGTGCACGAAACCGGCAGGCAGGCCGTCGACGACGGTTTCACGATGGCCCGCGCGGCCGGCTCGGCCCGGCATGGCTCGGTGCGCATCGCGACCCAGAGCGCGCTGACCTGGGCCGGTCGCTGCACACCGGGTGACGGCCTGGGCATCGCGGGCGACGAGGTGCTGATCGTGGCCCCCGACCCGACGGCTGCCGCAATCGGCCTGCTCGACCTGCTGCTGGCCTCGGGCGGCGACCTGGTGACGGTGCTGGTGGGCGCCGGCATCGCGGTGGCCGGCGAGGATTCCGTGCCTATCGGCGACGTGCTGCAGCGACACGTGCACGACCACCACCCGGGCACCGAACTGGTGACCTACCGCACGGGTCATCGCGGTGACGTGCTGCTGATCGGGGTCGAGTAGCCGTGGCGTCCCTCGGCGACCGGCTCACCTTCGTCCTCGGCGCCAAGGCTGCCGATCCACTCGAGGAGGCCTTCGGCATCCGCACCGTCGACGACCTGCTGCGCCACTACCCGCGCAGCTACGCCGAGGGCGCGACCCGCTGGGGCGCGGACGAGGACGGCCCGGGGCGCCCGGAAGCCGGTGAGCACATCACGATCGTCGACACGATCACCGAGACCACGTCGTTCCCGATGCGGACGAACCGCAGCAAGACATGTCACCGCATCACCCTGGGCTCGGGCCGCAACGCCGTGACCGCGACGTTCTTCAACGCGAACTTCATCAAGAAGGACCTGGTCACGGGCACCAGGGTGATGCTCTCCGGCGAGGTCGGGTTCTACAAGAACGTCATGCAGCTCACGCACCCGGCCTTTCTCCTGCTCGACTCGCCGGACGGCAAGAACCGCGGCACCAGCTCGCTGAAGAACATCGCCATCGCCTCCCAGTCCACCGCCGGCGAGCTGCAGATGTCGGCGTTCGAGCGGGCCTTCTTCCCGATCTATCCGGCAACCACCAAGGTGCAGAGCTGGGACATCTTCCGGTGCGTGCGTCAGGTGCTCGACGTCCTGGACCCCGTCGAGGATCCGCTGCCCGCGGCGTTGCTGGCCGAATACGGCCTGGTCTCGCAGGATCGGGCGCTGCGCGACATCCATCTGGCCGAGGGCGAGCCGGAGCGCCGGCGGGCCCGCGAACGTCTGACCTTCGACGAAGCCGTCGGCCTGCAGTGGGGATTGCTCGGCCGCCGGCACAGTGAGCTGTCGGAATCGGGGCCCCCGGCGCCGGTGGGCGAGGGCGGCCTGATGGCCGAACTGCTGCTGCGGCGGTTGCCGTTCGAGCTGACGGCGGGCCAGCGCGAGGTGCTCGAGGTGATCTCGCGGGAGCTGGCGGCGACCCGGCCGATGAATCGGCTGCTGCAGGGTGAGGTCGGCTCGGGCAAGACGATTGTCGCCGTGCTGGCGATGCTGCAGATGGTCGACGCCGGGTACCAGTGCGCGCTGCTTGCGCCGACGGAAGTCCTTGCCGCCCAACATCTCCGATCGATCCGCGACGTCCTGGGTCCGTTGGGCATGGCGGGCCAGCTGGGTGGGATGGACAGCGACGACG